>JBOFUS010000771.1:0-2137 GCA_051652685.1 Beijerinckiaceae bacterium | reverse complement strand
GATCATGGACGGCATCGCGGCGCGGAAGCAGCACGTCGACATCCTGGTCAACGCCGCCGGCATCAACCTGCGCCAGCCATTCGCCGAGGTGACGGCCGAAGCCTTCGACCTGCACATGGCGCTGCATCTGCGAGCGCCCTTCCTGCTGACGCAGGCGCTTGCGCCCGCCATGGCGGCAACCGGCTACGGGCGCATCATCAACATCGCCTCGCTCCAGAGCTATCGCGCCTTCCCGAATTCGGCCCCCTACGGCGCGGCCAAGGGCGGCGTGGTGCAGCTGACGCGCGCCATCGCCGAGGAATGGTCGCGGCACGGTGTCACCTGCAACGCCATCGCGCCGGGCTTCTTCCCCACGCCGCTGACGGCGGCCGTCTTCAATGACGCGGAGCGGGCCGCGAAGAATGCGGCGCAGACAGCCATCGGCCGCAACGGCGCGCTCGATGATCTCGCTGGCGCGACCGTGTTTCTCGCCTCGCCTGCCTCGGCCTACGTCACCGGGCAGACGCTCGCGGTCGACGGCGGCTTCACCGCCAAGTAGGGTATCTCCATGAAAGCCCTTGTCTATCTCGGCCCCCACCAAATGGTCCATCGCGACGAACCTGATCCCGTGGCCGGGCCGGGCGACGTGATCGTCAAGGTCGAGGCTGTCGGCATCTGCGGCTCCGACATGCACGCCTGGCACGGACATGACAGCCGCCGCCCGCCACCGCTGATCCTCGGCCACGAGGCGGCTGGCTGCATCATGGGTGGTGCGCGCGATGGCGAGCGCGTGACCATCAACCCGCTCGTGGTCGATCCCGCCTGTCCCTACGCCATCGAAGGGCGCTGGCATCTCTCGCCAACACGGCAGATCCTCTCGATGCCGCCCCGGCCGGGTGCTTTTGCAGGGTTCGTGCGCGTTCCGGAACGCAATGTCGTGGCAATCCCCGATGATCTTCCCATGGCGCAGGCAGCCTTGGCGGAGCCGGTGGCGGTCTCCTGGCATGCGGTGCGGCTGGGCGTGGAAAAGCTGCACCAGCCGCTTGCAGCCTGCAAGGTTGCGGTGCTCGGCGGTGGCGCGATCGGCCTGACCTCGGCCATCGTCGCCCGCCATTTCGGGGCTTGCGACATCGTGATCGGCGAAACGAATGCGCTTCGCCGGCAGATGCTGGCGGCGACGGAAGGATTTCGCGCCTATGCCCCCGGCACAAAGGAAGAGCCGGCCGAGAACAGCATCGATCTCGTCATCGATGCGGTTGGCGCGGCGGCCTCGCGCGCGGCGGCTTCGCGCATGGCGCGGCCGGGCGGCGTGATCGTGCATCTTGGCCTTCTTCCGGGGCTGGACGGGCTCGATGTGCGCAAGCTGACCTTGCAGGAGATCAGCTTCACAGGCTCGTATTGCTATACGCCGCAGGACTTCAAGCAGGTCGTCGAGGCTCTCGCCTTGCGACGGCTGGGCAGTCTGCGCTGGTTCGAGGAACGCAGGCTCGACGAAGGACCGCAGGCCTTCCTCGATATCGATGCAGGCGTAACGGCAGCGGCCAAGATCGTGCTGCGGCCGGAAGGCCAAGAGCCTAACCCAGGAAATCCGCCCGCATCGGCGTGAACGCATCAACCAGCACGCTGTCTTCCAGAATGGTAACGCAGTGCATGCGCAACGGCGGCACATAGTAGCTGCCGCCGGCAGCCAGCGTCACATCCGCTTCGCCGTCCATGTGCAGCACCAGCTTGCCCGACACAAGATAACCAAGCTGCTCATGCAGATGATTGTGCATGGGGGCCTTGATGCCGGCCTTGAACCGGAACTCGACCAGCATCATCGCGCCGCCATGGGCAAGCACGCGGCGCTCGGCCCCCTCGGGCGTTACGAAGGCGGGAATGTCGGCGACGTTTGCGATGATTTTCAGGGATGGCATGCGACGTTCCTTGCGGAGAAAGGTTGGTGAAAAGGGCTATTTTCCCGCACGGCGCGCCGAAAATTCTCACCCTGAGCTTGTCGAAGGGTCAAGGATTTTCAGCGGTTGCGCAGTGAACGACCTCGATCCTTCGACAAACTCAGGATGAGGGCGACGAACCTGTCTCACCACGGCAGCACGATCCCGCCCTTCAGGCGGTAGAGTGCTTCGAGATAGTAGTAGTCGCCGTAGACGATGGGAAC
>JBOFUS010000770.1:0-40902 GCA_051652685.1 Beijerinckiaceae bacterium | reverse complement strand
GGATCTGCTGCCAAAAACAACGACACCATCATCAAGAGTTTCCTGCAGGAGTCTCACGAATACGTTTTCGGCGAGCTGGAGCCACCAGCCCAGCGCCGCCGGGCCATCATCACCCTGCAGGCCGGTTCCCACTTGTACGACTGGCACGACGACGAGCTGGACGAGGACATCAACCCCGGCCGTGGGATGTCTGTATGGGTGAAGGTGGGCGCCAATTTGAGCGACCCGCTGCACATGGGCATCACCGAGTCGGACCGCAGTTACGACACCCTGCGCGAGCAACCCCGTAAATACGACACCCTGGACGGCCAGCTCGAAGTCTGGCCAGTGCCGGACCGCACCTATCCCATGATTGTGGAATACACCGCCGAGCGCGGACGCTTCGAGCGCGCAAGCGACCGCCCGAGCGTGCCGGATCGCCTGGTGTTTCTGTACGCGCTTGCTACCGCCAAGGCGCACTACGGCCGCCCAGACGCCACGGCAGCCGCGACCGCCTTCCAGAACATGCTGACGCGGGAAAAGTCGCGCCAGCGCGGCAATCGCCGCTACTTCGCCGGCGACGGCAACGAGCGCAGCGGCGATGCGGCGCATGTCGTCCGCGCCGCCAACGGCTACAGCCTGGAGCGCTGAATATGGCTCAAATCACCTTCGACCGCTTCGACCTGGGCATCGACCTGCGCAAAGGCGCCAGCGTTTCCGACGCGAACCGCCTGCGCGAAATGAAAAACGCCTATGTCACCACGGGCCTGGCCACCGAGAAGCGGCCGGGATTGACGAAGGTGGCGGACCTCGAGCCAGGCACAAAGGGCCTGTTCGCCGCCTTCGGCAAGCTGCACACGTTCTACGGTGAGGGCACCGTGACCCATGCAAACCCGCTTTTTCAGGCCAACAAGGTGCAGCACTCCGGCGGGCCGAAGGCTGTCACCGACGTGCATTTTGCTGATGTGTTCAATGCCTTCATCTACGCATCGGTGGAGTACACCGGCGGCCTGGTGGAGCACCACTACCTGGACGGCACGCCCGCTACCCACGTTGCGGATGTGAATTGTCCCGACACCAAAGCCGTCATCAAGCTGGCCAGCAAGATTTTCGCCGTCGGCGCCGGCATCGGCGACGTGGTGCGATATTCCAAAACCGGAAACCCGCGCGACTGGACCACGGTGAACGATGCGGGTTTTTTGCCGACGGGCCTAAACAGCCGCGGCGACCGCGCGACCAATGCCCTGGGCACCTACCAGAAAAAGCTGGTTGCTCTTTCCAAGGACGGCGCCCAGGTGTGGCAGGTAGATCCCGATCCAACGCTGATGAAGCTCGACGACACGGTGGAAAACGTCGGCACCAGCTTCCCGCGCACCGTTGCCAACGTGGCAGGCGATCTACACTTTCTTTCGGACTACGGCTTTCGCTCCATCACAACCCTGCAGTTGACCAGCAACCTGGCCGACGTTGACGTGGGCTCGCCGATTGACACCCTGGTGCGCCCTGAAACCAAGGTGCCAGGCGTGGCGCCCAAGTCGTTCTATTTCTACGGCACCGGGCAATACATTTGCGCCATTGGAAACCGGCTTTTCGTGTATTCGATTTCGCGCACAGCGAAGATTGCCGCCTGGAGCCAGTATTTCCTCCCCACGGCTGTGGATGCCTTCGCCGAGCTGGGCCAAGAGCTTTACATCCGCACTGGCGACACCGTTTACAAGCTGGACCCGACGGCCAGCACGGACGACGGCACGCAATTCGAGGTGCTGATCGACCTGCCGTACATGGACTTCAAGAAGCCCGGCGCGGAAAAGGCCGTTACCGGCGTGGATGTTGTCATCGAGGGCCGCTGCGAGTTCTCCATCGGCTTTGACGTGCGCGACCCTGACGCCTTCACCAGCCCTGTCAAAGTGCGCGGAAACACCAGGCCGGGCGGCACCATCCCCGTGGAGTGTGTCGGCACCGAGTTTGCCCTGCGCTTTCGGAACTACGACAACAAACCGTTTCGCCTCGATGCCGTAACCGTTTACTACGATGTCCTGAAGTCTTGAAATGAACGTGACATTTATCGTCAACCCGGAGCTTTTCGCTCAAAAATTCCACCTGGCGGCGCCGCTGCTGCATTTGATCGACGCGGCGCCGGGCGGAGAGATTTCAGTCGAGGACATTGAGCGAGACACGGCCAGCGGCAAAGTTATCACAGCGCTGGCAGAAGAGGACGGTAAGCCGGTTATGGCGATGGCCTTCAAGTTCGTGCATTACCCGCAGCACATGGACGTGCTGGTGCTGGCGCTGGGCGGCACTGACCTGGAAGGCATCGCGGCCCGGTTTTGGGAAACCTTCAAAGCCTGGTGCAAAAGCGCAGGCGCCGCGTCCATCGAGGCGTGCTGCGGCGATGCGATGGCCAGACTGCTGGCCAGATATGAATTCAAGAGCGTGTACCGCGTGGTGCGCGTAGATTTGTAAACCGGAGAAAATTATGCTGATTCCACGATATTCGGGTTACACCCCAGACGGCCGCCGCCTCTATTACAAAGGGGGCAAGGGCGACCCCGGCGCAGATGCGCGTCAACAGGAAGGCGAACGCCAGGCCCGCATCGCAGCGGCAACCGAAAGCATCAACAGCATTTTTAACGGTAGCAACCGGGATGCGCTGTACGACGAGCAGAAAAAAACCGTCTATGACCTGAACAGCAAGGAAGTGGAGCGCCAGGCACAGGAGGCCGAGCGCACCAACCGCTTCGGCCTGGCCCGCACCGGCCTGGCTGGTGGATCTGTTGACGTTGACAGCGTGGCCGACATCAACCGGCGCACTAACGAGGGCCTGCTGCGCGCCGGCGGCATTGCCGACCAATCCGCTGCCGACGTGCGCAGGGCCGACGAGAGTACGCGCTCGAACCTCATCAGCATGGCCCAGTCCGGCATCGACACGGGATCTGCCTCGACCATGGCCCTGAACGGCTTGAAGGTCAACGCCGACAACGTGGCGGCGCAGCGCTCCGGCGCATCCGTGGGTAGCCTGTTCAACGATATGAGCCAGGCTTACCTCCTGAACCAGCAGCGCCAAGGTGCCGCGGCGGGCATGAACCAATACGGACCGCAGTTCCTGGGCGTTTCCAGCCCGCGACAGGGTAACAGCGGAACGGTTCAGTAAGGGGCGGACACATGGAACAAACGACCACAGCCGACCCGGCCGTCCTGCAGCCTTCTTCCTTGATGGCGCCGGGGCAGCGCCTGCCCGCCATGACGCAGGAGGCAATCGACAAGGTGCACGGCCTCGAATCGGTGTCGCTGGCGCTGTGCGAGCAGGTTGAATTTCCGACTGAGCACCTGATTCACGGCGAGATGTACATCCGCACGCTGTACATGAAGGCTGGCGAGGTTCTGACCGGGGCTCTGTTGAAGGTGCCCACCGTGCTGATTGTTTCGGGCGATTGCGCGGTTTTCATCGGTGAAGAAACGATTGAGCTGCGCGGCTACTCGGTGCTGCCTGGCAGCGCTGGCCGCAAGCAGGCGATTCTTGCGCACACGGATGTGAGCATGAGCATGTTTGTCCCGACCAAAGCCAAGACCGTGGCCGAGGCCGAGCGCGCTTGCACAGGCGAACACGAAAAGCTGATGACCAACAGTCAGGAAAACGTACTGACGATGACAACAATCACCGGAGAATAAGCATGGCACTTGCAGTAAGTGGAACCACAATCGCAGCGTTGGCGGCTATGGTGGCCGGCGCAGGGCTGCAGTACAAGGCTAGCGCCGACGCACAAAAGCGCTCGCAGGAGGAAATCCGGCGCAGCCTTGCCTCGCAAAAGGCGCTGCAGCTCAAAGCTGAACAGCGCGCGCTGGATACGGCCAAAACCTTCGACACGCCCCAGCGCGCCGAAGAGCAAACCCAAATCGCCGACCAACTTACCGCCCAAATGATGGCGCCGGTTAGCGAGAGTCAGGCTATTCGCGCCGACCAACAAACCACCCAGGGCGATGTCTCGAACGACTACACCACCGCCAAAGCCGCCAGCGACGTGAACGCCATCAAGTCAGCGCAGAGCCTGGCGAAACTGCTGGGCAAGTCGTCTTCGGCCAACCGCCTGCGCATGAACGAGGGCATCCGCATGTTGGACACTGGCCAGGACATCGACCGGCTGGGCGGATTCTCCCGCGGCCAGGCCGGCGCCGACGGCGTGGCCATCCAGCAGGCCGGCCAGGTGGATCCGGGCATGCAGTTCGCTGGGTCACTGCTGCAGACGGCCGGTAGCGCAGGGCTGTCTTTCGGCGGCGGTGGTGGCGCGAGCGGGGCGAATTATGGTGGTTTGCCAAGCTACAGCGCGGACGCGGCGGTGACGGGCGCTCAGACACCGGCCTGGAACAGTGTTTTTACGCAGGTTCCTGGCCGGGCAGTAGCAAGCTCTAGCCTGGCTGACGGATTCAAAACCAAGGCAACAGGGTTTCTGAAGGGATTCATGCGATGAAATTTACTCTCGACGCAAGTGGCGCGCAGCAGGCTGGCCAGGGCATCGGCAGCTTGTTCAAAGCCTACGCCTTGGGCCCGCAAATGCGGCAGCAGGCCGAAATGGATGCCGTGGGCAGCATGGCCAAAATCGGCCAGGCTCAGGCAGTCGCGCGAAAATACAACGCGGACGCTGATCTGGACATCCACAAGCGCAGCCTGCAGCAGGACCCGCTGCAGACTGCCATGCTTCAGCACGGGCTGCCGACAAGCCTTGCACCAGCGTTCAAAAACAAGCTGGAAACGGGCAGTTTCGGGTATCCGTATGAGACGCCAGCAGACGGGGTGGGCCCGACGCAGCCCGCGCCTGCTGACAATGACACCGTGGCCAAGCTGGGGCAATCCATGGCGCTGATGCAGCGCATGTATGGATCTGGCAGCAATGTGGACCAGATGGCTGGCGCCGGCCTGAAAGAGCAGCAGATGCGGCAAATCGACGAGGCGGTTCGCAACCCCGCCATGGTTGACCGCATCGGCGCAGCGCAGGCCGCAGGCAGCGGGAAGGTTTACGACCTGTACAACAGTGTCGGCTCGACCGGGGGCACGATGAACAAGCGGACGGGTGACGCTGGGCCGGTGGATTCAAGGATTGCCAAGATTTTTGGAATGGTCGAGCAGGCAAAAGCTGGTGCATCAAACGCTTCCGCGGCGAATAGCTATTCCGCTGCCGCAGAGAACAGAGCGCAAACCCAGAAGATCCGCCAGGAAATTGAAATGGGTGGCAAGGGCGTTTTGCAGCAGACTGACCAAGGCCTGATGCTGGTTGACCCCAGGAGCGGCACTGCCCGCCCAGTGACGGGGGCCGGCGGCGCGCCTCTCTCAGGTAAAGTGAAAGACCTGAACGAGGGTCAGGCCAAAGACAACCTGTACGCCTCCCGGATGCAGGAGGCAGACGGGATCATCAGCAAGCTGACCGGTAAATATTCGCCGTCTACAGTGAACGGACGGATGGCCGTCG
This sequence comes from Beijerinckiaceae bacterium, assembly GCA_051652685.1. Lineage (GTDB taxonomy): Bacteria > Pseudomonadota > Alphaproteobacteria > Rhizobiales > Beijerinckiaceae > JADCCX01. The sequence continues at coordinate 35,461 of JBOFUS010000770.1, read as the reverse complement.
CAGAAGTTCCTGTTGTCGGGATGGCCGCAAACTGGTTGCAATCGGAAGAGGGGCAAAAAGCAGAACAAGCTCAACGCGACTTCATCAATGCTGTGCTGCGGCGCGAATCGGGGGCGGTCATTTCACCCGGCGAGTTCAACAACGCAAAGTTGCAATACTTCCCCCAGCCGAACGACAAACCGGAAAACCTGAAGCAAAAAGCGAGGAATCGGCAGATCGCCATAGAGGGCGTTTATGGCTCTGTCCCTGTGAGCCGCAGGGGCGTGCCCAGCCTCACAAGCCCTGCCACTGGCGGCACACAGGCGGGCGCGACTGGGCAGTGGGGTGAATCAACCGCGCAGGCGGGCCCTTCGTCAATCAAGTCAGACGACGAATACAACGCGCTGCCATCCGGTGCGGTTTTCACTGCGCCAGACGGCAGCCAGCGGAGGAAACCGTAATGGGCTGGCAGGACGCTCCAATAGTTTCCGGGCCGCCAAAGGCGGCATGGGAATCTGCGCCGGTCATTGCTCCAGCGCAAGCCGCTGAAAAGCCGGGGATGCTGAGCAACATCGGCGCCGGCGTGGCAAGCGGCGTGGCTGACCTCGGCGACACGCTGCTGAACGCGGCGGCGTATCTTCCCGGAAAAGCAATTCCTGCGATAAAAAAATGGAACGATGAGCGCAGCGCTAGCCTGGAAGATTTCAACAAAGAGCGCGAAGGTTCAACCGCTTTCAATGTGGCGCGCGTGGGCGGAAACGTTGCGGCGACATTACCGATTGGGGGCGTGCTTGGCGCGGGCGTGAAGGCCGTTTCGGCAGCGCCTGCCGTCCAGGCCGTGGGCAATGCCGTGGCGTCGGGCGGGTTCCGCACTGGCGGCGGCGTTGGTGGCGCGGCTGACATCGTGGCGCGCATCGTCGGCGGCGGCGCTGCAGGGGCGGCCACAACGGCGGCAGTCCAACCGGAAAGCGCAGGCGCGGGCGCGCTGATTGGGGCGGCGCTGCCGGGCGTGGTCAAGGGTTACGGTGCTGTGACCGGGGCGATTTTAAAGAAAGCCTCGAAAGCACTGCCGCCAAAATTGACCGCCACCCCGCAGGCGCTTGCCACTGCGCGGGCAGGTGCGGCCGAGGGTTTCGTCGTGCCTCCGGTCGATTTGGACAAACCCGGCCTGATGACGCAACTGCTTTCAGGGCTGTCCGGGAAAATCAAAACTTCCCAGGTCGCATCCCAGCGCAACCAGGTTGTCACCGATGGCCTGGCGCGCAAAGCGCTGGGCATGCAAGCCACTGATGACCTGACCCCGGATGCTCTGCAAAACGTGCGACGAGAGGCCGGTAAGGCATACGAGGCAGTGCGCGGCGTCGGTGTTGTGCAGGCAGACGAGCAATTCCTAAAGCGGATAGACCAGATCGGCGCGGTCAGCCGGGGCGCGGGACGATCATTTCCGGGACTGGGCGACAACGGTGTCGCCGAAATGATGGCGGCTGTCCGGCAGCCAAAATTCGATTCAGGCGATGCGATTGACGCAACCCAATTGCTCCGCGAGGCCGCCGACAAGGCTTTCCGCGGCGGCGATAACACGACTGGCCGCGCTGCCAAAGCGGCTGCGACCGCTCTGGAAGATCAAATCGAACGCCATTTAACAACAGCCGGAACGCCAGAATTAGTAAAAAACTTTCAAGACGCGCGCAAGCTGATTGCAAAAACCTACAGCGTGCAAGCCGCTTTAAATCCGACCACCGGAAGCGTGTCGGCGCAAAAGCTTGCGAAGGATCTGACGAAAGGAAAGCCGCTCAGCGACGAGCTGGCGCTTATCGGGAAAATGGGGAGTGCGTTCCCGAAAGCAATGCAGCCTCTGAAAGAATCGGCGGGCGCTGTATCGTCGCTGGATTGGCTGTTTTCTGGTATGGGGGGCGGTAATGCTACTGGGGTGGCAATGCTACTGGGGCGGCCAGCGGTGCGCTCCGCGCTGTTGTCGAAGCCGGTGCAGGCTGCAGCAATGCGCGAGGCGCAGACAGCTCAGGCGGCCCAAGCTATCGAGGGGGTGATGGCGCGCGCGCTTCCGCTCAGTTATCGCGCTGCCCCCGTAGTAATCGGCCCCGCCTCCAACCCTTGATGCCGCCGTACACCCCAGCGGCAAAAACGATCACGCCAGCCTTGACTAAAAGCCAAGTTTCGTAATTTGTAAATTCCATAGTGGCAACGAATATAACGCAACCACAAGAGAACCAACCAGCAAGATGCGCCGCACTCGCCAGGGCTTCCCGGCTCGCCCAGTTTCTGCGCGGCGTCCTGTCGGCGGCCTCCGTGACTTCGGCCAAATATCCGAGTAGCACCGACAGTGCTTTAAGCGTGCGTCGCTTGTGGCGCCACATGAATGTGCAGGCCAAGCGCGTGCAACACCTTTAGTACTGTGGATAGGCTGGGGTTTCCTTGGTCACCCAGCGCCTTGTACAGGCCTTCGCGGGTAAGGCCTGTGTCGCGAGCGAGCTGCATCATTCCACGAGCGCGGGCAATATCGCCCAGCGCTTTGGAGAATAGAGCCGCGTCATCAGGCGCATCTTCGAGGCAAGCCTGCAGGTACATGGCACAGTCTTGATCGGATTTCAGGTAGTCGGCGGCATCGAAGGTTTTGATGCCGAGCTTTTCAGCGGCTTTGGGGTTCATCGTTCACTCCTTCAAAAGTTGGACCATTTCTTGAGCACGTGCAACATCCCTGTCCTGGCTGGATTTATCTCCACCACCAAGCGCGACAACAACCGTGGCGCCGTCTTTCCAGCAGTAAACACGATAGCCCGGCCCCGAGTCGATGCGAAGCTCTGTTACCTCGCCGCCGACAGATTTAGCGTCACCCCAATGCCCCAGCGAGAGGCGCGCAAGACGCGACAGAATCTGTTTTTGACCTACCTTGTCACGAAGTTCGCTGATCCAGTCGTCAAATTCGGAGGTTCGCTGGATGATTAGCATGGCTAAAGTGTAATCCATGGTTTACGAAAATGCAAGCTGGAGCGACAAAAGTCCAGGCCGTGGCGCAGCGGGGCAAAGAATGGCCGCAACCACAAAGGAGCTGCAAATGCCAATGAAAAGCCTGAAGAACACAAAAGCCGAGTCGCGCGACAGCGGCGGCGCGAAAGTCGCCGCGACCGAGCCGGCCGCCTACCCATGCGGCACGCGCATCACGCTGGACGCCGATTCGATCAAGAAACTGGGCATCCAGAAAATGCCCGCCGTGGGCAGTCAGATCATGTTTGAAGCCAAGGCCGAAGTGGTTGGCATCAGCCAGTCCGGCGATGGCAAGCGCATTGAACTGCAAATTGTTGCCATGGACATGGGCGCAGGCGGGGGCAAAGACAAAACAGATAACGAGCTGACGCGCGAAGATTCTGGCTCGATGTCGAGACTCTCCAAAGCGATCAAAGGCATGTAACAAATGTCCGCTGATGCCGGCGGGTGATTCAAGAATGGGCGCAGGAGCTGCCCATGAAAATTGAACTTGTTGAAAACTGGCAAAAAGACAGGCCCGGTATTTTTGGTAAATCCAAGGGGGCCGACGAATGAACGCCCGAATCGTCGTCGCATCCCTCAGTCTGAGCGCCGCCGCGTTTGTCGCACTGGTGGCCAGCGAGGGCTACACCGACCGCGCCGTAATACCGACCAAGGGCGATGTGCCGACAGTCGGGTTTGGCTCGACTACAGGCGTGAAGATGGGCGACACCACGACGCCGGTGCGCGCCATCCAGCGAGCCGCCAAAGAACTGGACACGGTGTACGAGGCCGCCATCAAGCGCTGCGCCCCGGTGCCCATGCACCAGGCCGAATACGACGTGTACGTAGACATGACCTACAACATCGGTGTCAGTGCGTTCTGCGGCTCGACCATGGCCCGCAAGCTGCGGGAAGGTGATTACATCGAGGCCTGCAATCAGATCCTGCAATGGAAACGCGCGGCGGGGTATGACTGCTCGACGCCGGGAAACAAACGCTGCTGGGGCCTGTGGGAGCGCCGACTGGCATTGCACGCGCAGTGCATGGGGGTTCAATGACGGCCCCCCTAAACTGGCGCGTCTGGGTCGCCGCGGCGCTGGCCGCCGGATTGGCCTTCACCCACTTGACTGCTTACCGGTCCGGCATGGTCAACGTCCGCGCCGAGTGGACGGCCGAAAAGCTCAAGCAAACCGGACAGCTCGCGGCGTTCGATGCCGAAAACCGGCGCATCGAGCAGCGCCGCAACTCGATCATCATGGAGGCCCAACATGCCGCAAAACAACGTGAAATCCTCGCTGCGGCCGCTGCTCGCGGCCTGCGCACTGAGCTTGACGGCCTGCGCGACGACCTCGCCAGCGCTCGTACCCGGCTGTCCAGCGCTTCCATCAGCTCCCTCCATCAACGAATCACGGCTCTCGACACCGTTTTTGAACAATGCGCGCGACGAGTTGAAGGGCTGGCGGGAGACGCTCAAGGCATCGCCTCTGACGCCCGATTGATTCTGGACGCCTGGCCGAAATAGCCGGCGATGCGCCTACGGTGCGCCTAGCGATGCGCCAATTACTATCAAAACCATAGCGAACTATCTATGGTGCCCGGGGCCAGCAATGAAAGCCAGCATCTATGCGGCTTCCAAGGCGTTGGGGGAATTTTGAGGGGACCGGCGACGGATGAACGCCCGAACTTCTGCGGCCACCCAGCGCCTGCGGTCGCAATTGTCGTGACGTAGTTCTCCAGCGCTTCGATTGCTTCTTTGATTTTGTTCACGGTGTTCCTTTCGATGCGCGGCACTGACCTGTGCAGATCACGTCGTCAGGCCCGCCGCAGTGTCGGCAGTTACGCACCGGCTCAACTACCGAGGATCGCTCGGCTGTTGGTGCGCTGGGAGTGGCGGCGATGCCGTGAAACGACTCAGCGAAGCGCACACCGTCTCTGAATCCCGGCGTGGGCGCATCTTCCAAAGTCTCGATCTCGGCGGTCAGTCGGATGATCTCTGCCGTGATTTGAATTTGAGTCAGCGGCTGCGGTCGTGCCTGGGTGGGGGAGGCTGCGAGCAACAGCTTGATTTCGTGCGCGCTGGCGATGGCCCCGTCTGAAAAGCTGCCGTTGCCCATCCGCCGATTGATTACTGAATAGTCCTCCAGCATGGCCCACGCCTGCGCAAGATACGCACGCTGTTTGCCGGTGAGCGCAACAAACTCACTCGCTGGCTGCAGGGTGGCGGCCTTCTGCCCATCTTTGAAGCCAACGTCATACGCAGCGCTGGTGCGATAGGCTTGCATCAGCACAACAGGCTCACTTTCTGGCCGTGGGGTGGCGTAGAGCGGGCGAATCTCGGTATTGTTGCTCTTGATTTCCTGAGCGGCCTGCTCTGCTGTTTCTCGCTCAAAGTGGACGCTGTGCTTTCGCATCGGGGCGATGCCCCAATACACCGCCAACGCAACAGGCTCATTCGCTGGCTGCGTGTACAGTGCCGAACGCAGGCTGGCATTCTCAACCTCAAGGCGTCTCAACTCGGCGGCGGCTTGCTCAAGTTCTGACTGCCACGGGTCAAGGCCCCGCTGCGCTTTGTATTGCAGTTCATCGGCCAACCTAGCCGCTTCTGTTTTTTCTGTCATTGGTTTTCCTTGGTTGCGCAGCCAGTGCAGCAGTACGACAGACACTCCTCGCACCACGTTGGCACAGGCGGTACTTTTTCAGGCGCTGGTGTTGAGCTGTCGGCGTCTGGGTCTGTTGTTGCATCAAGGTGGGCGCGCACTTTGTCGATCAGTTCTGAATCGCCGTCTTCAAACTCCATTCCGTAGGCGTCACGACCGCACACTTGCTCAACCTCGAGCAGCAGGCGGAGCTGTTTTTCCACCATGGCGCTCAGGTGGCCCACCGCACATTCAAGGCCGGCAATCGTGGCGCTATTGCGCTCCAGATCCCTAACCCGGCCAATCAAAGCAGACTCACGCTCTGCACCCATTCCATTCAGTCGGCACTGATCCAGCACTTCGGCTTCCAGCTCCCTAACCCGGCTAGCCAGCTCGTCGCGCTCTGCGGCAAGGCTGCGCAGCATGTCGGCGGCTGTGTCCTGATAGATGCGCCCCAGCCCGTGGGCTATTTCCTGCGCATCCTCTGTGCCCACACTCGGCAGATCGTTGGTCATGCTTCGGCCTCATACGTCAGCGCAGAAAGTTTGCTGATCTTGTCAAGCAGGTAGTTTTCTTTCCGCTGGTTCTCAGCCCGCAGAACTTGCAGTTGTTCGTTTAAGGCTTCAAGCTGTTTGCCTTGAATGTCGTTTTGTGGAAAAAGCGTCAGCGTGATTTCAGCCGTCCCAACTTGGGTGTAGCCAGTAAGCCCACCCAGCGAATACATGGGTTCGTTTACGGCCTGTTCGTGGTCGCCTGTTTTGATGGCGTCTGTCATCCGATCCATTGCCGAATATTCGAGGTTGATCCAAGCGCCTATGGTTGCGGTGATCTGCATGGTGTAGCTCCTTACAAAACAAGGTGAGCGCCGCGATAGCTCAGAGGGTCGCGGAAGGGAATATCCGAGTCCATGTCCGAGAAGTCGGCACTGTGCGCGGGCGCTGGAGCGGGCGCTCGGGCAGGCGCTGCGGCTGGTCGGCTCGGTGCGCCTTCGTCACGACCGCCCAACAATTGCAGCTCGGTCGCAACGATGTCGCACGTAGGCTTCTCCACGCCGTCCTTGTCGGTGTACCTGCCGTACTTCAACCGACCCTCGACATAGATCGACTTGCCCTTCTTCACGTACTCCCCAGCGATTTCGGCCAGACGCTCATAGAACGTGACGCGGTGCCAAGATGTTTCCTCGATCAGTTCGCCGGTCGCCTTATCCTTGCGCTTGGTGCTGGTCGCAATGCTGACGTTGCACACCGCCTTACCGTCGCCCATGTACCTGATTTCAGGGTCGCGGCCACAGTTGCCGAGGATGATTACTTTGTTGACTGATGCCATGGTTCTCTTTCAGACGGTGTGTTCGGCTGCGATCTGCTTGACCATCGCATCCAGGTAAAGGTTTGCATCCTCGACGCGCTGCTTGATCTTTTCTTCAAGCTCTTTGTCTCGGGTGTAGTGAACGCGGGTCACGCGCAGTTCGGGGTTGATCTGATCGACGTAATGCAGTTCTTCCTGCTCGTAGCCGATCAGTTCGGCGGGCGTGTTGACGAGACAGTAAGCAATCTCGAACTGGTCAACGTCCCACAGCCACATATAGGCGCGGCCCTGCCACTCGTAGGTCTTGTCCTCGCCCCGTGCCGACGTAGCCGGAAAGGTTGCCAGCGACCACGGCGACTTGATGTCGATGATCTTGGACGGCGTAGCAATGTCGCATTCGCCCGTGATCCAGTCGTTGCTGCGGCGCTCGGTGTTCTTCGCGTAGTCCGTGAAAAACACTTCGTTGTAAAGCGCAATGGATTGATCCTCGACAAGAATGCCTTTCCCCATGTACTTGGACGAAATCTCTTCGTCATAGCCATAGACCAGCTCTTTGGCAATCTTTTCAATCGCAGTTTTTGCGCCGACCGACAGCACTTCGCTTTTGCTTTTGGGGTCGGTCATGATTTCCGCCAAGCTGGACGCACGCCACTTATGCATGTTCTGCCAAAGCCGCGATCAGCTTTGCCTCTTGTTCTTCGGTCAGAGCGAAATTCGCCCGCAGCTTGTCGGTCTTGTACGTGCCTTCAATGATTGACTTGATGGCCGCGTCAAGGCGGGCGTCCGTGATCGGCTGCGCCTTGCGATCGGCAACCTTCGGACGAATACGCAGACACTCCACAGTCTCACCGGCCATCTTTGTGGTGCTGGCGAACAGGGTAATCAGCTTGCCCTGCCAGTCCTCAATGTACGGCCCGTACAGCTTGGCAATGGCCTTGCTGTTGGTCACGTTCAGGATCATCGGCTTCTGGTTGACCAGGTGGGCCACGGTGCAATGCTCTTTCTTGCCGCCTGTGCCGGTGATTTCCTCAACCTGCACATAGTCGATCTTGACTGTGAGGTCTTCGCCCTCCGCCAGCGCATACGCGCCGATGTAGTCAGGGTTGATGAGCAACTTCCAGTGTGTTTTCTCGGTCATGTTGACCTCCTATGAAAAGAAGCGCCCGACCAGATAGCCGATCCCGCCAAAGATCACGACCAGAGCGCAGGCGACCAGAAGCCAGCCAACCCATGCAATTTCAGCGGCGTCGGTGTCGTACTGCTCGACGGTTTCAACGTCAGCTTCTTGGCGCGGGATGGCGTTGCGCATTCCTCGGTGATAGGCAAGAAGGCGCTCACGCTCTGCGGCCAACTGTTCGTCGTCATCGCTTGACACGAAGTCGGTCGGCATTGCGCGGTGAAGCTGGGTGGGTGGCAGTCCGCCTGCCTTGTAGCGGGGTGGGTTTGTGGTCATGTCGTTCTCACTTAACAAGTTCTGCGGCCCACTGAATCAGCAGGATTTTTGGAGCAACAGTGGCAAGCACAAATGTCTTAAGGGAGTTAGCCAAAATGATCAATACAACTGGCCCGCCAATGAGCAAAAGAAAGCCTGACGGTATGAGCGAATACGAGCGCTCGTTGTCTTCATACGGTCCTGATCTTTGCCACGCAGAAATCCACTTAAATTGCCATCGCAGGGCAAATGCCGCAGCAACAAGGATCAGCACGCAAGCAGTGGCGGTGATGGCGCTTTGAATGGCTGTGTAGCGCACGTACTGTTGAGCAATGTCCGGCAGTTGCTGCAAGGCAAACGCGCCAGCCGCTTCGGCTGCATTTGTTGCTTTGATCAAAATCTCAGAAACCGTTTTTTCAAGTTCGCTCATGCGAGTCTCCAAAGTGCGCCAGCGATGCGTTGCACCAGCGGCTGGGGTTGTGCGGTGCGCGGCTCCAAGAGGGCCGATTGAAGTCGCTCGGCATCACGGCTGACGATGCGCGGTGATGGCCGAACGTAGGCGCGACCGATCACGCACTTGCCGGTGTCAACCGCATAGTTGCTGCCGATGGGAACGGTGCGAAGAATGCGCACTGCTGAGTCGTGGCCGTGGCTCATGGAGTCACCTCGCAAGCAATGACGCACAGCTCGTCGGCAATCTCGTTCAGCAGGGCTTCTGCGGCCTTGCAAGACAACGTGCTGAGAACTTGGCCGATGTAGTCCGCGTCCACCATGTCACGCGGCATGGCTTGGATGGCTGCGCAAACCTTGTTGCGGTGGGCTGTGTAGGCCTCACGGCGCTCCCACAGTGCGTCTTCGTTGGCCTTGTCAACCTGCTCAAAGGCTTGCAGGCGCGGTGCGCTTTCTGTGCGCTCTAGGGTGGTGGTGTTCATGCGTGCCCCAACTCGATTGAGCGTTCGCAATAGAACTTGGCCTCTTCCAGTGAGTTGAAGCCGCGCACAGAGCCGATGACTTTGTTGTCAACTGAGTAAGGCGCACGGCCAGCCGGAACACGCTCGACAGCCTTGTATGCTTTCCAGTGCTCCGCCCGAACGTCTGGAATGGCGTCGTACTTGACGATCCACACTGGAGCCGCGTCGTGCTCCCAAAACTGCCCCGTAGGGCGTTGTTTGAGGGTGAAGGCCATCACAGACCCCCGATGTACTTGGCGGTCGATTTCTGAGCCGCTGCGAGGGTGGCGAAGTGGCGACCCTTGTAGCCGTGAATCACGTTTTCTTCGCCGTCAGCATCGACACGAACGATCAAGGCATAGAAGCTGCCGTTTGACTTGCTGATGCGGGCTTGGTACTTGTTCATGCTGCTCTCCTTGTGGTCGCCTCGGTGTGAAGCGCATGGAGAGAGTCTACGTAGAGTAGACCCACATGTCAACGCAGCGTAGACCTGTTTTTGTAACAGGCGACAAACGGCAACAAAAAAGCCCGCATTGAGCGGGCCTTGGTGAAGTGAGGGGGTGTGCTTGTTATTCGGCCACTAGGTCATAGACCCCACCGCTTTGGTCGGTGCATTGGCCAATGGCATTGCGACCACTGACCATGAAGTCACAGCGCAGGACTTTCCCGCTGGCCGAGGTGAACAGAGCGCGGCCCTGGTTGCCAGATACGCCGCCAGTAGAAACAACCGGCTTGCCATTCACCATCGTCGTTGTTGAGCCGTAAGAGTTATTGACCACAAACGATCCCCGGTACAGCTCGCCGTCAATCGTTGTCATGAGTACGCCGCCTTCCTTGGTCAGCGGGTACACCTTGCCGTCTTTCAAAAGCCGACCAGTACCGGCGCAACCAGCGAGGGCCACAACTGACAACGCAACGATCCATGTCCTCATGCTTTTTCCTTTTTCCTCTGTGTGATGGGCATTTTCTGCTCCACGGCTGAGTCGCTGACTGCTTGGCTGCAAAACGCCATCCAGACCACGGCGAACTGTTTTTTCTGACGTTCGTTCAAGCCGTCATATTCAGCGGCCCACTGTATCGCTTCAATGCTGATCGAGTCATCCCACACAAGTGCATCTAGCGTGGTGTTGTAGAGCTTTGCCAACCTGGACAACCAGATCGCGTCCGGGACGTTCCGGCCAGTCTCCCAGTGTCCTAGTGCGGCTTTGCCAATCTCATACCCCATCTCGGTGAGCTTCTTCGCAGCTCCGTCGATGGTGTAGTCCTTGAGCTTTCGCGCAGCACTGAGCCTTTTGCCCAGAGCTTTGCGGATTTCTTCATCTTGTGCCATCACATCAACATAGGCCAGCCGACAAGCGGAGGTCTACGCAGCGTTGACAACAGAGGTCTACATGACGTAGACTCTACACCATGAAAGACCAAACCACCCCCGGAAAAGACGCACTGCGTCGCGCTGCCGACCTTCTTGGAGGTCAGGCAGCACTGGCTGAACTGCTTGGGTGCAAGGACCGCCGCAACGTCTGGCCGTGGTTCAACACAGATCGCAAGTTCCCCGCAGAGCACTGCCCTTTGGTTGAGCGAGCTACAGGTGTGACCTGCGAAGAGTTGCGCCCCGATGTGCAGTGGGATGTGCTGCGCACGAAGCGCAAAGCCAAGCAAGTCAGCCAGTCCATCTAAAGCGGCGGTGTGAACGTGTTTCATGCCGCCGATCTTTTCGCCCACCAGTGACAACCACTGACAAAAGGATTTATCAGTGAATCTCAGTGCCAACAAAAACCAGCTCACGCTCGACTTCGAGCCGGGTCTGACGGAGCGTCACCGTAATCTTCGTGACTGCATTGGGGCCAGCATCTATCGCCGTGGGTTATCTACCTGCGCGATTGATCTGAACGAGTCGCCCGGCAACTTGAGTAACCAGCTTTCAGACGACAGCCAGCGCAAGTTCGGCGTCGATGAGCTGGAGAAGTATCTGGAGAAGTCCCGCGACTTCACGCCGATCTTCTACCTGGTTGAGAAGTTTCTCAGCAAAGACCAGAAGGCCCAGCACGAAGACGCCAAGAAGCTGGCCGTGTTGGAGCAGGTTCAAGCGTTGCTCAAGTCGGCGGGGATGGTCTGAGCAATGAGGCCATCAATTGGGCGCTGCAACAGCCAGTGTCCAAGTCTTCCACCAAGTTCGTGCTCGTCGCGATGGCCAACCTTGCGGGCTCAGATATGACCTGCTGGCCATCAATGCAGTACCTCGTGAACGCCACGAGCCAAGACCGCAAGACCGTCCTTGAAGGCATCAAACGTCTTCGTCTGGCCGGGCTACTTGTTGACACCGGAGAGCGCAAAGGGGCCACCAAGAGCGTTGTTGTGTACCGCCTAAGCAGTCCCGAAACCGGAACCACTACAGAGACTGAACCGGCTGTGGATATGCCAGACAGCAGTCCCGAAAACGGAGCGGCTCCGAATTTGGAAGCAGTCCCGTTTTTCCCCATAAGCAGTCCCGTTTTTCCCTCGAAGCAGTCCCAAATTTCCCATGAAGCAGTCCCAAAAACGGGACACATAACCATCAAGGACACATCAGGGAACCCAAAGACACCAAAGGTATGTGCTGACCGCACCGACTTGTTGGACGGCGTTCCACCTCAGGTGGTGGCTGATTACCTCGCAGTCCGCAAAGCGAAGCGAGCAGGGACGCTGACCGAGACCGCAGTTGATGGACTCAAGCGCGAAGCCTCGAAAGCTGGCATCGACTTGGTGGATGCAGTGCGGGCCTGTTGCGAATTTGGATGGCAGGGATTTAACGCCGGCTGGTATGCCCAACGCATTGGCACAACGAACGCAAAACCAGCCGGTAAGCACTCCGGCTTCTCAACCAAAAACTACCGTGAAGGAGTCTCCGAAGATGGAACGTTTGTCTCATGAAATGCAGCGCTTTTTGGCTCAGACCGAGCAAATGACGCACGGGCGTTCAACCGCTGCCGACCGCGACCCGTTGGGCGACAAGACCGTGACTTGCGAGACTCACGGCGACTTTCTGTCGAGCGGTGTCCGCTACTTTGGCAAACGTGAAATCTGGACGAAGTGCCCGGACTGCGTTGCAGAGCGCGAATCAGCAGAGCGTCAGGCAGAGGCCGACCGGCAAGCCAAGATCGCAAAGGATCGGCTGGAGTTCCAGATTCAGCAGGCTTGCATTCCTCCGCGTTTCATTGGTCGCAGCTTCGACAACTTCAACGCAGCCACACCCGCTCAGGAATCGGCCTTGTCGGTGGTTCGCTCGTATGCCGAGCAGTTTGACGACCACTACCGCAAGGGCACCGGCCTGATTCTTTCCGGCCTGCCGGGCACCGGCAAAAGCCACCTTGCAGGCGCTGTGCTTCAAGCCCTGTTGCCGAAGCATGTCGGCCTGTACGTGACCTGCTTGGGTTTGATCCGCATGGTTCGGTCCACGTGGCGCAAGGACAGCGACCAAAGCGAGTCCGAGGTGCTTCAAACGCTGGCCGATGTGCCGCTGTTGGTCATTGACGAGATTGGCGTGCAGTACGGCACCGAGGGCGAACAGACGTTGTTGTTTGAGTTGCTGGACTCTCGCTACCGCGCCATGCAGCCCACGATCTTGCTGACCAACCAAGACAAGACCGGCCTGAAAACCTTTGTCGGTGATCGCACCTTTGATCGCTTGGTCGAAACGAGCCGTTGGGTTGCGTTCGATTGGGAGAGCTACCGCCCGACCGCACGGAAGGAAGCGCAGTGACCCCCTTCGTGCAAATCCTGACGCAGATCGAGCAACGCGGCTTTGTCCGTCGATCGGAACTGGCCGAGCAGATGGGCCGAACAGCAGAAGGCGCACTCGCACAGCTTTGCGAGCGTGGAGACATTCGCCGCATTGCTCGCGGTGTTTACGCACTGCCGCACGCGGCAACTATCCGCAAGGTCAAGCGGCATTGGATGGGCGCATGAACTGCAAGACCTGCCACCACAGCAACACCAAGAACAACCCAGCAATGGCCCGACAAGGGTTTTGCACCTGCAACCTGCAAGCCAATTGGCTGTTTTTCCCACCTACGCACTCGTGCAAGCAATGGAAGGCTAAAGGATGACCCCGATAGAACAGCAGTGCAAGGAAGCGATGGAGCGCATTGTCCGCTGGCTCAACCTGAGCTGTGCCCAGCACAAGTACCACTTGCGCGGAAAGAAAAAGCTGCCATGAGCGAAAAGCTTTCAATCCGCATGTGGGAGCCAGTGCAGGCCCGCAAGGCTCTTGACGGCCCTGTTTGGTTGCAGCTCAAGGCAATGCTAATGGCAGGGCATCGCATGATCGTTGAGGTCAAGCCCGAAACCCGCAGCACTGAGCAGAACGCCCGGCTGTGGGCCATGCTGACCGAAATCAGCAAGCAGGTGGATTGGTACGGCCACCGCCTAACGCCTGATGAGTGGAAGGACGTTTTCAGCGCCGCCATGAAGCGCACGAAGGTTGTGCCCGGCTTGGACGGCGGCTTCGTGGTCTGCGGCCTGTCCACCAGCAAGATGACCAAAGGCGAGATGAGCGAGATGCAGACGCTGATGGAGGCTTTCGGGGCAGAGAAGGGCGTTCGATTCGCTGCCGTGGAGGGCGCATGAGGCGCGCCGCAAAGATCGACAACAACCAGCCCGACATCGTTGAGGCGCTGCGCAAGGTGGGTGCCTCCGTGGTGTCGCTGGCAAGCATCGGCCAAGGCTGCCCGGATCTGCTGGCCTGCAAGGGCGACAAGCTGTGGCTGATCGAGGTGAAGGGGCCCAAGGGCACGATGACCGACGACCAAAAGCGATTCATCCTGAACTGGGCTGGCACTGTCCACATCATCCGCACGCCTGACGAAGCGTTGAAGCTGGTGGGGGAGATTGATGAATGAGCTTCATTTATTCGCAGGCGCTGGTGGCGGCATTCTCGGAGGACAGTTGCTTGGACACCGAACCGTGTGCGCCGTTGAGTGGGAACCCTACGCACAAGCTGTGCTTGTCGCACGACAAAACGATGGATGCTTCCCGCCTTTCCCGATTTGGGATGACGTGCAAACCTTTGACGGAAAGCCATGGCGCGGACGTGTTGACGTGGTGGCTGGAGGGTTTCCCTGCCAAGACATCAGCGTTGCAGGAAAAGGCGCAGGAATCGACGGAGCCAGGAGCGGAATGTGGGGACACATGGCTCGGGTGGTTGGCGAAGTTCGACCCCGCTTCGTCTTCGTGGAAAACAGCCCAGCTCTCGTTAATCGGGGACTCGGGCGAGTCCTTGGCGACCTTTCCGCGCTCGGGTATGACTCGCGGTGGACTGTTATGGGAGCTGCCGATGTTGGAGCGAACCACCAACGAGACAGGCTCTGGATTTTGGCCGACTCCAACCAGGCACAACGCCAAGGAAACGAACGCCCCGAGCGAAGCGGAGCGCAACACGCCGACATTGGCCGCGCAAGTTGGTGGAGCGTTGAACCCGATGTGGACCGAGTGGCTAATGGGGTGGCCCATCGGTCACACCGACTTGCAGCCATCGGGAACGGCCAAGTTCCAGCCTGTGCCGCAGCCGCTTGGCGAACTCTTGGAGGGCCTTGAAGCATGACCGCCATCCCAAAGTTCACCTACGTCCGCAGCAAGGCCCTGCTCACCGCCTGCCGCGAGATTCCATGCCAGTCCTGCGGTGTGGCTGACGGCACTGTGGTTGCCGCTCATTCCAACCAGGCTAGGCACGGCAAGGGCCGATCGATCAAAGCGTCTGACGTGTTCGTCGCCAGCCTTTGCCACAAGTGCCACACCGATCTAGACCAAGGCGCTGCCATGACCCGCGATGAACGCGCTGGCATGTGGGACGCCGCACACCGAAACACCGTGAAGACGCTAGTGCGGCTGGGCCTGTGGCCGCTGTCCGTCGAAATCCCTGAAACCCGTGCAATGAACTAAGGAGCGGTATGAAGTACAGCAATTTTGAAATCACCAAACTGCTTGACGGCGTGATTTACGCCGAAGTCGATGTGACATCTTGGTGGAGAACCAAGCGAGTGCAAATCTTTCGGCCAAAGATCAGCATGTACTTCAGGTTTTTAGATTCTGGGGATTGGATTTTCGGCCATCAGCTTGACGATCTGTTTGAGGCATACAAGGCAAAAAAAGCATGGGACAAATCAGCATGAACCAATACCGCCCCGCCCCCCTGATCGACCCCGAGCAAGTCATTGCCGTGCTGGCCGAGGTGTACCCAAAAAATTTAGCCATGACCACCTTGCAGGCAAAGCTGCACGCAGGCCGCTCAAGGATCGAGAGCGGTCTTCTGACGCTGGTTGCACAGGGTCGTGTGATCGCCAGCACGTTCAACACCGTCGCCACGGTTTACAGGTTGAGCCAAGACGAAGCAGAGCTGCACGGCCACAAGCGTGAGAACCCGGTGCGCAACTCCTACGAATTGCTGACCACACGTCCTGCATATGTGCCGCCACGCATGACAACGGGGCGTGAAGACGCAAACGATTTCCTCAACGTCCACAGCCGCACGGGTGACAAGTTCGTGCCACCAGCGCGGCCTATGTCGATGGTTTCTAGCGTGCGGGGTGGGGCATGAGCGCGGACAACGGCGGTCCAGCGTTCCCGCACCCCGATTACTTGGCGTCTGGTTGGGAGGGCATGACCCTGCGCGACTACTTGGCAGCCAAGGCGATGCCGTTGGCAATGCAGCGCCTTGCCCACAACTACACGTCTGATATGGGTAAAGACTGGGCTTGGCAAGACGCTGACTGGGAATACATGGCTGAACACTCTTACGCAATGGCGGACGCCATGCTCAAAGCGAGACAGGGATGAGAAAGCTCCGCGAAGGAATCGAATATCCCGTGCTGGTGAAGTTTCCATTGATAGATCAATGGGCGCACGACGAGGAGGAGTTGCAAGACCTTCTTGACAAAGCCGAGCGGTCCATTGCCAACGCCTTGTGGTGTGTGATCGCCATTGCAGTGGCTACGCCGGTTGCACTTTTCATCAATCAGTTTGTCCTATGAAAACACGTTGCACCCACTTCATGTGCTGGAGCCGAGGCTTCTCGTTCCGCGTGCTTGGCTACGGCCTGCACGTCAAGCTGGCGAAAGGCCATCTGCCGCTGTTCTCCGAGCGTTACGGCTACCGCCACGCTTGGTACTTCGCTGGCCTGCGTATTGAGGTTTTGAAGCCATGATTTCCACCACTATCCGCAAGTACCTGCGCGCCAACCCTGACGGCGCAACAGCGGCAGAGATTGCCCAAGCCATCGGAAAGGGCGCAGACCAGACCTCCGCAATCTTGACCAACATGCCCGACCTCTACCGCGACAGGTGGGTGAGGCAGGGCCATCAAGACGTTGCCGTGTGGGTAGCTGTCGTCGTGCCGGAGGATTGCCCACGTCCCGAACGAAGGGAAAAGGCAAAAGGGTGAAAGCCTTTTTGAGCGATGGCACTGGAAACCGGGTTAGCGCCGGTTCGGAGCTGATTTGTTATCTGCGCCCTGCGTCACACGCTGCTTTATGCGAACCAGTGCCATCACTCAAGAAGGAAGCCGATGACAACAAACCCTGATTTTCACTATGTTCCAGAGTCGCATAAAGCGATCGATGCCAGGTTAGTCAATTGGGACCGATGGGTCCAAGTGAGGCCGCAAGCGTGGTGCAGCCCCATTTGGAAGCTGGGACGTTCCGGGGGCAGGCAGTGGCATGAGCCAGAGTTCCGGCCCGCCTGTGACACGCTGGACGGGATGGCGATGGAGAAGGCCATCCAGAAGCTGCCAGAACCGTTCAGGGCCGCTTTGCGCTGGTTCTATGTCCACAAGTACTCGGAGCAGCGATTCCGCAAGGAGGCAGGATTGACGCGGGATGGGCTGGTACAGGTGCTAAAGGACGCTCGGCAGATGTTGATTAACCGGAGGGTGTGATGACAGATCGTGAATTGCTTGAGAAGGCGGCCAAAGCTGCTGGGATTGAAGGTGAATGGGTTGAGCCTATTGCGTACTGCGCTTGGGGGCTAATGCTGCCGAACACCTGGTGCGATGTGTGGAACCCGCTTGAGTGGGATCGTGATGCGCTGCCTCTGGCCGTGAAACTTCGCATGACGGTGCGGCATGACGATGTGGACGCTTGCATTGCCGGTTGGTATGCAAACCAAGCCGCCCCAACACTTGACGGCATGGGGCCGTGGTTTTGGAAGGAATGGAACGGGAAAGACCCCGCCGCAGCCACACGCCGAGCGATCGTCAAAGCAGCGGCTGAAATTGAGGTGATGAACGGTAGGCTCAACCCCTTGACGTTACGCGTAACGACGCTAGAATAGAGCCATCAACACAGCACACCGGAGAAACCAAATGACCATCACCGCACAACAACTGAACGAAGTCGCAAACCTGCTGGGCACCACTGACAAAAACGTCGTGTTCTCCGCAGTCCTGAAAACACTGGTGCAGGCTGGCGTTGAAATCAACGTCGCTTTCGACATGCTGTTCGGTGAAGGCGCTTACAAGCGCTTTGCTGGTGAGGTTTACAACGCACTGAGGGCCGCATGATGGTCAAAGCCTCATGGGAGGCTTGCGGGCAATACGTCCGCAACGCTCGCACCAGCGACAACCCCACGGGCGATCTAGTGGCCGAAGTGTGGCTAGGCCAGCCCAACGCCGCCGAGTTGGCAAAGCTAATGGCTGCTGCGCCAGAGTTATTGTCAGCTTTGAAAACGCTTTACGAAGCTACAAGACTTGTCAGCATCAACCAGTACAACGAGCAGCACCACGACTACGCGGTAAGCGTGGCCCGCTCTGCAATAGCTAAAGCGGAGGCCGCATGAACAAGCACACGCCTGGGCCTTGGACGGCAGTCCGTTGGAATGACAACGAGTCAGACACTTACGGCTGGTCGTTCTCTGCTGGCGGCTATTCGCTGCCACTAGATGAAGTGGAAACCGACAATCCAGACGAGTGCGATGCCAACGCCCGCCTGATCGCATCGGCCCCTGATTTGCTGAAATGGCTCACCGAGGCTGTAAAGACCTTCGGGCCTGAACAACACGAGCTTCGGGACCGCGCACGCGCAGCTATTGCCAAGGCTACCAGCTTGCCATCATGACCGCCAAGACCGAAAACGACCGCATCAAGGCGTTTCGGCAACGCCAGAAGGACGCAGGGCTAAAAGAACTACGCAACCTGTGGGCCAAGCCAGAGCACCACGAAGCCATAAAAGCCTATGCGGCCAAGCTGTATAAAAACCCCTTGTAATCTGTTTTGAAGTGTGCAAGAATGGTGCCGCTTGAGTCTATCGACATAGTGAGCAAATATCCGTTGGGAGGCATAGGTGCCACCAGCGGGATCACATAGACGGCGGCGTGGATGGACACGCAGCGAGATCGCAACGGGAAACAAACGGGTAAAGCCGCGTAGTACCGTGATAGGTGGTATGGGCAGCAGTCGGCTTCGGTTGACGACAAGGGAACCTGCACAAGCGCTGGATTAGTGCCACCCAGCAGCCGGAATCAAGCCCGGCCCGTCTATGTGATGATTTCGACGGCTTAACTCAAATCAGAGTCCGTCCAGATGGGCG
Source organism: Beijerinckiaceae bacterium (assembly GCA_051652685.1). Taxonomy (GTDB): domain Bacteria; phylum Pseudomonadota; class Alphaproteobacteria; order Rhizobiales; family Beijerinckiaceae; genus JADCCX01. The sequence continues at coordinate 16,621 of JBOFUS010000770.1, read as the reverse complement.
GAGATGTGGGTAAAGACCCTCAGCCGTCACTTAGAGCGTCATCAACAAAGCTGAATTCCGCGGGCTGACGTGGACGGGTCCTCTCTATCTAGGCAGGTCAGAGGCAGGCGTAAGAGTCCTAGAAAGCCGGAAATCAGTACCGGCCAGCTTTGTTGATGGTGAATGCGAAGGCTGATTCGCTGATGGCTGTGGCGCGGTGTTCCACAGTCGCAGGTAACCCACCAAGCCGGAACGCCTGCACCGGCCACCATCACCCCACACAGCCGCCGCCTAACCAGCGTGCGGCTTTTCTTTTGTCTGTTCCGCTTCGGCGTTGAATGGCCACCCGGCTTGATCACCGGGTGCAAGTTTTCGCAGAGCCGGGCTATCACTCGACAGCTCTTAGCCTAGAGCCCGCGCTCTGCACCAAACCTTCCTGCTCTACGCCATCGCAGGCCAATCGAACGTCAGTTCACGGCTCAAGGCGCACCAGTGATAGGCATCAGCGTGCGGTGGCCGAAAAAGAACCGCCGCAACCTCAGACGTAGAACAACCCACCGCTCCCTACCTTGGGCGGAACGGGGAGGGGGCAAGAAGGGGGAGCAGCTCAACAATCAGGTGGTGCACTTGGCGGGGTGGGGTACTCCGACGGCGACGGAACCGGGCGGCAGTCCCGAGCAGTTTGTGGCGCGCAAGCAGGAGAAGGTGGGCGGGGATGCGATCACGATGCTGGCGCATCAGGTGACGCTTGCTGCCTGGCCCACACCGCTGCGGCAGGACAGCGAATCGTCGGGCGGCGAGGGGGCGATTGCGCGGGGGACACGCGGACACACCCTGACCAGCATCACGATGCACTTGCAACCGGCCCGACTAACGGCATCTGGCGAGCTGCTGACTGGCTCCTCTGCCGGGATGGAAAGTGGCGGCCAGTTGAACCCGGCACATTCCCGCTGGCTCATGGGGCTGCCAGCCGCGTGGGACGACTGCGCGCCTATGGCAACGCGATCAACGCGGAAGCCGCGCGCGCCTTCATCGAAGCCTGCATGAGCTGCCAGCCGTGATGACCCAACCCAAAACCCTTCCCGTGTTCAAGGGCGAGAACATTCCCGCCAGCCTCAAGGCCAACGCCCGCTGGGCGCCGTGGAAACAGGTCTGGAACGAAAAGCGCCAGAAGTTCGACAAGATCCCCCACCAGGCCAAGGCACCCTATTACGGGCTGAGCACGGCCAAGCCCGAGCGTTGGTACAGCTACGAGCAGGCGCTGCAGGCCTTCCAGGACAACCCCCAGCTATTCGCCGGCGTGGGCTACGTCATGACCGGCCCGCACGGCGTCGTCGGCATCGACCTGGACGGCTGCGTGCATGACAACGTGATCGACGACTGGGCGCTCGAGGTGATAAACGAGCTGGCCAGCTACACCGAGCTGAGCCCCAGCGGCAAGGGCCTGCGCATCCTGGCCGCCGGCAAGATCGCCAACGACTGGACCAATCACGACGTGGGCATTGAGGTGTACGGCGGCAACGAACCCCGGTTCCTGACCGTGACCGGGCAGCGGCTCAAGATGTCGGTGCAAGACGTTGCAACCCCTCCTGCAGCCGTTTTCAATGCCCTGGACGCTCAGTACGCCAAGGTCAAGACCTCGGCCACCGTGATCAGCCTGCACTTGCCAGAGCTGGTAGACGAGATCCTGCTGCCGGACCTGGCCGACCTGGGGCTGCCGTACCAAGCCACTGATTTCCTGACCGACGGTACGCACCGCGGCGACCGCAGTCGGGAGCTGTTCGCCACGGCTGTATCGCTCTACGCGGCAGGCCTGACCGACGACGTGGTGCTTTCCATCCTGGTCAGCAACCAGCACGCGTTCGAGGTGGCCATGGACCACCGCCGGTATGACCACGACCGGGCGCTGATGTACCTCTGGGTGGAACACTGCCAGAAGGCCAAGGGCCGCGCCACCAGCAAGACCGCCAACGCTGACGACTTCGAGGATATTTCAGAGTTAAACCAGTCTCTAGCCCTCGACACGCATGGGCAAGCAGCTATACAAAAGATAGCAAAGCCGATGCGTTTCAACATCCAACAGGCTGGTGCGTTCAGTCGGGCCGAGCCCCTCCAGTGGCTGATCAAGGGCGTGCTGCCGGTGGCTGAGGTGGCTGCAGTTATAGGGGAGTCAGGATCTGGGAAGACCTTCTTTGTGCTGGACCTGATGTTGGCCATCGCTACGGGCACCCCGTGGCGCGGCCGCAAGGTCAAGCAGGGTCCTGTCCTCTACATCTGCGCGGAGGGGTCTGGGGGTTTTCAAAATCGTTTGACGGCATATGCCAAGTTCCACGGCCTGGACCTCAACACCATCCCCCTTTATGTGCTGGGTGATGCCCCGAATCTGATGGAGAAGGGCGACGTGAAGGATCTGTTGGAAGCTATCGCTGGTATGCCTGAAGGTATCACCACCATCTGCGCCGATACCTGGGCTCAGATGACCGCAGGCGCCAACGAGAACAGTGGCGAGGACATGGGTCGGGCACTGAGCCACTGCAAGGTCCTGCGCCGCAAGACCGGTGCGATGGTGGTGCTGGTAGCACACACCGGGAAGGTGGCCGAGCGCGGCATGCGGGGCTGGTCTGGCGTGAAGGGGGCCCTGGACGCCGAGATCACAGTCGAGAAGTCAGTCAAGTACCACAGCGCCACCGTCACCAAGATGAAGGACGGTGACGCTGAGGGGGAGGAGTTTGCTTTCTCGCTGGAGACCGTGCAACTGGAGCCCGACACCGACGGCGACGCCGTCAGCAGCTGTGTGGTGAAGGTGGGCAACCATGTGCCCAAGGCCGACCGCAAGGCGCCCCCCAAAGGGGTCAAACAGCAGGTGGTGCTGCGCCAGGCAATCGCCTTGACAGACCTCCCCGGCATCGTGACCACGTCGCAATTGATCGACGCCAGCGTCGCCGAGATGCCGCTCGAGGACGGCAAAAGGGACAACCGCCGGCGCGATGCGCTGCGTGCGCTCGAGTCTTTGGTGGCTGCAAATTTGGTTTCGGTGACCGGTGGCACGGTGGAGGTTCTATGAACGATGTAACGACCCCTGACGGCCGTGTTTTCTACTGGCTGGCCAACATCCCCCACGTCCGGAAAGATGGCAGCACAACGGAAATCGCGGTGTGGCATTCTGCCTGCGCTGAGTGCGGCGGACCCTTCACGGTGACGGCACCGCTGGACTTTTCGACCAGCAAAGGCTTTGCTCAAAAGCGCTGTAGTGCGCACAAACGCCCGAACGTGCTTTGAATTGCAGATATGAACGCGCAAATTCTTACTGATCCATCTACTCCACGCTGCTCCATTGGAGCGAATGGAGTTGGTGCTAATGCTCCAAACACTCCATATCCCTTTTGGGATGGAGTGGATGGAGCAGGGTTTGAGCGGAGCAACGCGCAAAGTTTTGCAGATAAGTGAATGAGTAAATTTTTACAAGGAAGGGCAACATGACAAATCCCGCACAACTGCCCCCGGTGAGCCAGCAGCTACCGTTTGACATCCGCACGGCACTGGCGCGGGCGGCCCGGACCCCGGTGGACCAGGGCGACCCGCTGGCCCGGGTGAAGGCCATCAACGAGGTGACGGCGCGCGCCAAGGCCATGGCGCCGCCGCATGCGCTTCAAGACCGGGACCTGATTCTGTGCGGCGGGGCCACAACAACAAACGACGGGAATATCTGAAGGTGGTCAGATGAAAAAGATGCTCGACATGGAAGACTTCCCGCTCGGCACATGGGTGAAGACCCCGACCGGGAAACTCGGCACGGTCATCAAGGCCAGGGGGGCAGAGAGCAAGCACGACCACTTCCAGCGGGTCGTCGTCTGGTTCGGTGGCGGGGCACGGGACACCATCGTGCTGCAGCCGCATCTGCTGGTGAAGCTCGACAAACATCCGTCAGCCCTTGAGTGCGAATTGAAAATCGTTTGAAATGAAATTAACCCCCAAACAGGCGCGCTTTGTCGAAGAGTACCTGGTGGACCTGAACGCCACCCAGGCGGCTATCCGTGCCGGCTACAGCGAAAAGACGGCCAACGAGCAAGGCGCCAGGCTGTTAGCAAATGTTAGTGTCCGCTCTGCTTTGAGCGAGGCCATGCAATCGCGCTCCAAACGGACCGAGATAACGCAGGATCGGGTACTGAAGGAGATAGCGAAAATCGCCTTTGGGGACGCACGATCGGTGATGACTTGGGGGCCGAATGGCGTGAAATTGAAGCAAAGCGAAGAGCTGACGGATGACGACGCGGCTTTTGTGTCTGAGGTTTCAGAAAGCACCTCCGCAACGGGTGGCTCCCTGAAACTCAAGACGAACGACAAAGTAGGCGCGCTTAAATTGCTAGGCGACCACCTTGGCATGTTCCGGCAAAAGGTTGAGGTCACGGGCAAGGACGGCAAGGACCTGGCGCCCATGTCTGCCGGCGTGCTGGTGGTCCCGGCGGCCATGAGCATCGAGGACTGGGAAAAGGCCGCGGCCAAACAGTCGACATGAAAGCACCCCGCAAGATCTGGGCGCCCACACCTGGCAGCCAGAGCCTCTTCCTGTCCTGCCCGATATTCGAGGCACTGCTGGAGGGCACACGCGGCGGCGGCAAGACTGACGCACTCCTGATGTCCTTTGCCCAGCACGTCGGCCGCGGCTTCGGTGAGCACTGGTGCGGCGCCCTGTTCCGGCTGACTTATCCCCAGCTCGCCGACGTGGTGGCCAAGTCCAAACGCTGGTTCTATCAGATATTCCCCGGCGCCAAATTCAACAAGGTGGATTACTGCTGGACCTTCCCGGACGGGGAAATGCTGTATTTCCGATACGGTGAGAGCGAGGACGACTATTGGAACTACCACGGGCACGAATACCCCTGGCTGGGCTTTGAAGAGCTGACCAACTGGCGCAAGTTGGATTTTTTCGAGGCGATGCACTCCACATGCCGGTCATCGTTTCCGGGGATGCCGCGGATGATCCGGTCGACCTGCAACCCTTTCGGCCGCGGCCATGGCGCCGTGAAGGCCCGCTACGACCTGGGCGCCGGCGGCACCCCGCCCGGCCAGGTCATTCGGCTCGACGGCGAGAAGCCGCGCGTGCGTATCCATTCCAGCATCTATGAAAACACCCACCTGCTGGAAGCTGACCCGGACTATTTGAAGACGCTGCAGGCCCTGAAGGATCCAAACCGCAAGCGCGCCTGGCTGCTGGGCGACTGGGACATCCACGTGGGCAGCTTCCTGGAGCAAGTCTGGGATCCGGCCAAACACATCGTCAAGCCCTTCACCATCCCGTCCACCTGGAAGGTCTGGAAGGCGCTGGACTGGGGTTACGCGGCGCCTTATGCCTGTTATTGGTTCGCCATGGATCCCGATGGCGTCATCTACCTATGGCGCGAGCTGTACGGCGCCGGCGAGAAGGAGGGAACCGGGACGCGCGAGACCGCGGCCGACGTGGCCAGGAAGATCAAACGAATCGAGGAACACGACGAGCGCATGGGCTATGAGTACCGCCTGAACCTGGCCGACCCGTCCATATTCAGCAAAATCGGCGCCGACCGCTCCATCGGGACCATCTTCAAGGACTGCGGCGTGCGCTGGGTAGAAGCCTGGAATGCCCGCGGCTCGCGGGTCAACGGCGCCCAAGAAATCATCAACCTGCTGGCCGAGGACAAGCTGAAGGTGTTCAGCACCTGCACCCACTGGCTGCGCACGGTCCCATCCCTGCCGCCGGACGACGAAAACCCCGAGGACGTGGACACCGAGGCGGAAGACCACGCCTGGGACGCCACCCGTTACGGAGTGATGCGCCGCCGCCGCTCGCCGGACGGTGAACAAAAGTCCCCCGACCCAGAGGGCAGCGATTACAACATCGAAGAGGACGGCTCCCACACCATGAAAGTTAGAACATGATCCCAGCGACCGACACGCCAGCCCTGCCGGCAGCGCCCGCCACGGCTGAAGCGCCCGCCAGGGTCAAGCCCGAGCGCGACGAGCTGGCCGCCACCTGGAAAAAGCGCATCGCCGGCGCCCGCTCGCACTGGGAGAAGTTTCACAAGCGCGTCCGGCACAACCGCGCCACGGTGGCGGGCTTCGACTGGAGCAAGGATCCGACCAGCAAAGAGTTCTACAAGCTGCGCGCCAACCTGATCCACGGCACCATCACGTCCATCCTGCCCAGCATCTACTCACGCAACCCTGAAATCAGCGCCGTACCGACCAGCAAAAACAAGAACGTCAAACTGCTGTGCAAGACGGTGGAGACCGTCACGAACCGCTACCTCGAGAACGCCGGCCTGAAGGCCCGCGGCAAGGCCACTGTGCGCAGCGCGCTGACCAGCTCTTTCGGCGTGGTCAAGGTGATGTACCAGCGTGACATCAAGGAAGACCCCATCATCAAGGGCCGGATCCAGGACACGCAGGACAACATCCAGGCCATCGAGGGCCTGCTGGCCGACATGGAGGACCCGGACCAGCGCGGCGAGCTGGAGGCCAAGCAGGCCGAGCTGAACCAGCTCATGGCCTCCCTCAATGCCCAGGTGGAAGTCACCGCGGCCGAGGGCCTGGTTATTGACCGCGTGCTGACTGACCACCTGCTGATCGACGACAGCGTGGTGGAGTTCGACGATTACCGGGATGCCGACTGGATAGCCCAGATCATCCCCACGAAGAAGGCCAAGGCGGAAGCCACCTACAACATGAAGCTCGACGGCGCCACGGAATACAAGCCAGGCGCCGCGACCATGCGCAAGACCGACGGCCGCATGGCTTCAGGCGCAGCCGGCGCTGATGACGAGTCAATGGTGGCCATCCTGGAAATCTGGGACAAGCGCTCAAATACCGTTTTCACCATGGCCGAGGGCTGCGACTACTGGCTGCGCGCGCCATTCACACCAGCCAAGACCGGCGAACGCTGGTATCCGTTCTTCCTGCTGCCCTTCAACGTGATCGATGGCGCCTTTGTGGCGCCCAGCATCGTGGACCTGACGGAACAGCTCCAGGACGAGCACAACGAGGCCCGCAACCGTTTCAACAAACATCGTGACCTGGCTATTCCCGGCTGGGTTGCCGGCGGAGACACATCCGAAAAGGCCCTGAAAAACTTCGCCAAGTCCGTATCGGTGGAGGGCTTCGGGGAAATCACCATCATCGACACCGAGGGCAAACCGCTTTCACAGGTGATCGTGCCGCGCCAGCACCCAGCAATTGACCCCGCCGTGTACGACACCAGCGCCGTGCGTTACGACTGGGAGCAAGTCACCGGCCTGCAGGATGCCGCCCGCGGCTCCGTGGTGAAGGCCAAGACCGCCACCGAGGCGGACATCATGCAACAGAACCTTTCCGGCCGTGTGACCGAGTTCCGCGACCAGGTGGAGGACTGGCTGCAGGAAATCGCCAACTACTCCAGCCAAGTGCTGCTGCTGGAGCTGACGGAGGCCCAGGTGGTGCGCATCATGGGCGAGCCGGAAATGAAGACCATCCAGACGCCCGCCGGCCCAATGGATGTCCCCGACAAGCAATACGACTGGCCGCAGCTCGCCCGCGAAGAAGTGTTCGACATGATCGGCATGAAGATCCGCGCAGGCACCACGGGCGCGCCGGACAAGCTCGAGCAACAAGAGGCATGGGGAAAAATCCTACCCATCATCACCGACCTGGTGCTGAAGATCATTCAGGCGCGCACCATGCCCGGCGGCGATGCCGAGCCATTCATCGCCCTCCTGCGCGAGACCCTGGCCCGCTTCGATGACCGCCTGGAGCCCGAGCAATTCATCCCGGCGGCGCCCGCCATGCCCGCGATGCCCCAAATTCCTGGACTTCCAGGCGCCACCGGCCAGCCTGGCCCGCAGTTACCCGCCCCGCAACTTCAATAGGACGAACCATGCCACCACTGAACGACAAGCCCAGCGCCACCGAGACCGCCGCCGACCAGCTCGGCGCAGACACGCCGGCCGCTGACACCCCAGCGCCAGGCGGCGACACTCCTGCAGCCGACACACCTGCCGCAGACTTGCCGGCTGCAGACCTGCTTGAAGGCGATGAAGCTGCCGCCTCGGCCAAACCAGGCTCGAAGACGGCCGCGCTCCTTGAGTCCATGAGTGAGCCAGCGCCTGGCGCCAAGCCCGCGGCAACGGAAGAGACAAAACCCGGCGACAAGCCTGCGGACAAGCCCGCAGCCGAGAAGCCGACCCCCGAGCAGGAAGAGGCCGAGCTGCTGGAGGGCGTGAAGTCTCCCCGCGGCCAGGAGCGCATCAAGCAGGTGTTTGCCGAGAAAAAGCAACTCGAGACCGACATCGGCGAATTCCGCGAGCTGATTAACTCCACCGGCATGAAGCCAGAAGAGTTCGCCCAGACACTCGAGTTCGGCCGCCTGGTGAATTCCGGCACAGAGGCCGATACCCGCGTGGCTCTGGAAATGCTCGAGGCCCAGCGCACCGCCCTGTATGCGAAGCTGGGCGTGGAGGCGCCAGGCGTGGACCTGCTGACCGACCACCCGGACCTTCAGAAGCAAGTCACCGACCTTGAAATCACACGCGAGCGCGCCGTGGAGCTGGCCAAGTTCCGCAAAACGGAAGGCGCCCGCGTTGCCACCGAGACCCGTCAGCGCGAGCTGCAGCAGAACACCCAGGAATACGAGCGCACAGTGACCACGGCCGCCGGCCAGATGGAGGCGTATCTGGAGACCCGCAAAAACGAGGTCGACCACCCGGCACGAATGCGCGTCATCAGTGACCACTTCCGCAACCCGGAGAACCTGAAGGCGTTTGTTGAGACCTACCGGCCCGAGCAGTGGGGCCCAACCATGCGGATGATGTACGACAACATCAAGCTGGCCAGCCCAGCGCCTACACGGGAGCAACAGCCTTTGCGTTCGCGCCCTGCGAACCTGGGCAACGCGGCAGCCGCTGGCGTGGCGCCTATCGACCGTATTGCTTCGCGCATGGACGCGATGGGCCTATGAGAAGGGACGCGCATTTTCAGCCGCTCGCGGCCTATGGCGCCGGCTCACCTGGTTAGTACAAAAGTCCATCGCATCAGGCGTATTGCCGCAGAATTTGCCGAATTAATTTTGGAGAAATTTTATGACCTGGACTCAAATTCAAGGCTTAACCTCAGGTGGCGATCAGGTTGCGGTTGCTGTCACTGACGACGGGCGCATAAAAACGGACAGCGGCAGCGGAAGCGCAACAGACCGCGAACTGGTGGTAACCACCTATCTCTGCAAGTCCGCATTCGCGGGTGCCAGTGCGGGAGACACGATCACCAGCACTCAAATTATTGATGTGACTGGCGCGCCAAGCACGGTTAGCACCGTCTGGCGCAACCAGACCGCTGCGACTGATCTTGCCGGTGCACCAAGTGCGGCCAATCTTGAACTGGTTGGCAGTCAAGCCCTGTCCGATGCGCAATTGCGCGCCGCACCATTGTCCGTGGCGGTAGAGGACGGGCCGCTCGAAACCACTCAGATGGAGATACTGACCCATTTGTTGGATCTGGATGACGGGGTCGGCGCCACAAGCGATGATGCCGCCACAAGTGATGACGGAACATTCAGTCTGATCGCCTTTATCAAGAGAGGGCTCCAAAACTGGACCTCGCTGCTGGCGCGTATCCCTCCTTCCGTGGGGGGCACGGTCCCCGTGTCCGGCCCGCTGACGGACGCCGAGCTGCGAGCATCGGCTGTTCCAATTTCAGCGTCTTCGCTGCCATTGCCTTCTGGAGCTGCGACCAGTGCGGGATTGACAACTCTAAACTCGACCCTCGGCACACCCATGCAGCAAACGGGGGGCACGGTTGGGTTGGTGGCAGGGGCGGCCACTATCGGCTCGGTGAACGTGCTTGGCGGCAACGCGATCGCCGTCAAGGTTGATAGCTCTGCTGTGACCCAGCCTGTGTCTATTGCCGACACAGTTGCCGTTTCTGCTGCATCGCTCCCATTGCCAACAGGTGCCGCAACCGAAGCCACCGCAGCCGGTATTCGAACAGACTTGGGGGCAGACGGCGCAACTCCTCCCGCGCTTCCCGGCGGTGCAACGGGGGTTCGCGGCTGGCTGCGCGGCGTGTACAACCTTCTATCGGGAACTTTGGCGGTAAGCGGTACGTTCTGGCAGGCCACTCAGCCCGTTAGCGCTGCTGCGCTTCCGCTTCCGACTGGGGCGGCCAGCGAAACAACATCGGCCGGTATTCGCACAGACCTTGGTGCGGATGGCGCAGCCCCTCCAGCATTGCCCGGCGGCGCGACAGGCGTGCGTGGCTGGCTGCGTGGTATTTACGCTCAACTCACTGGGACCATCGCGGTTAGCGGCACCTTCTGGCAGGCAACCCAACCCATCAGTGCGACTGCGCTCCCACTACCCACTGGGGCGGCGGCAGAGGCAACTCTGGTGGCTGCATCGGCAAAACTACCTGCGACACTTGGGCAAAAGACCCGCACAGCATCTTTGGCCGTGGTAGTTGCATCGGACCAATCCAGCTTGCCGGTCACCCACCTCACGACGCAGCGCACCGCTGGTTTGATCCGGGTGACGGGCGCTGGCACTGTAGCCGCTGGGGCAAGAAGCGTATCGTTTGCTAACACTGGTTCGGCCAATGCCACGGTGACAGGAGCGGCCACAATCCTAAAGGCCGGTGAGATTGTTAGCTTTTTGGCACAGACAAACGACACGCTTGGGGCCATAGCGTACTCTGGCACTGGCACTGAAGTTCTTATTGCGGAGGTGCGCTGATGACCTCCATTTCACTCAGATCATCATCGGAGATCAGTGCTTTGGCGTGGAGCGCCATATCTGACGGCAATCCAGTTTCAGGTCAACCGATTAACGGTGTGTTGTCTGAAAACGCCGCATATTTCAGCGCGAGGGAGGGCGTTAGGCTAACAACGACTACAGCCCAATCTGGAGCGCTGACATGGAGCACCTCCGCTGTCGATTTTGTAAACCGGAACTTTGAATTCGGCGCTAATGTTTTCATGAATGCGGATGCCGATGGAGTCGGGCTTACCGTCGGCGGCAACTTAAAAGGCGAGTGCAAAACGTACATTAATGACAACGTTAGTGCATTCTCGATCGGTGGCGTCGCTGTCGGGCAGCAAATACCGGAATACTTTGACCCAGCGGGGAGCTGGAGAAAGATGCGCATGGTAGTGACAAAGACCGGCACAGTTCGGACTGCTCTGCTATACATTGATGATGTATTGTTTAACTCACTCAATGTCACATCCTGGATTCCCAATGGGGTAACCGTATCGGTTTCTGCAAGAACGGGGGGTGCTGGCAATATCCACTATGTGCGTAGTGCCATGCTGACTTATTGGTAGGCCGAAGCATGCTCTTCCTCCCGACGCCTCGCAATGACGGCAGCATCAAAATCAACGGGACGACTCAGGCGGGCGCCACGGTCAAACCCTCATGGGTTCTTGCGGCAGACGTTGAACGCCGAATAAACCTGCCATATCCGGCGTTTCCGTTGGCAAAATCAGGGTTTCCTACGACCAGTTGGCCGCCAAACAGCCCAGGGCTAACTGATTCCGACCTGGTGGTAGATACCGCTGGTGTGACATCGTTCTTGGAAAATGGCATCCCTGGGCAGGTGCATCTTTGGCGATTGGCGTTTCTCTATACAGGAAAGACCAGTGGTGCTGATGCAGTGGTCAAGTGCCGCATTTTTAACGAGTACAACGGCTCGACGTTCAATATTTCGACCATCAGCCCAACAGGAACGGGCGCTTCCACCACGTCGGGAACGCTGCTATTCAATTTGATGAGCATCGCGGACAACGTTTCATTGCCAGCGCCAATCAGCAACGGCTTCGGCTACAGCTTTGCCGTCAAGTCGTCGCACCCAATGACCATCACGCTGGACCACATTACGCGTGTATCGCAGCATTACGCTACGCCGAGAAGTATCTAGACCGGATACAAATATCCGGCGCGCTGTTGACAGACATCTATTATTAGTTTGCCAGTTGCACATCGGGTTGCTGGCTGAGCTGCAAAGTGCGTAAGCCGGGATCGACACCGGCGGCGGCCCAGCCAGTAGCCCGATGCGCTACACATCGAATTTCCGCTGTATCGCCGGGGTCGCGTCCGGTAGCGCATAGCGCTCGAGCCAATGCTGTACCCGATGTCGCGCCGGGGGCCTGAGCTGCTGAATCGACGGGCTTGCGTGCTGTCAACGATGTGGAAGGAGTTTTTTTACCTTTCAATTTCATCGGAGAGCACACATGCCTATTTCGAATGCAGACTTGCAGGAACTCGCCAAGGTTTCCCTTGACGAATACCTGCGCAATATCCCCGTAGACCAGATTGCCACCGAGCGGCCATTGCTGAAAAAGCTGATGACCGGCCGCAAGCAGTTCCTGGGCGCAAAGCAAAACGTCGTCGAAAACATCCGCAAAACCTACGGCTCTAACTTCGGTTGGGCTTATGGCGAAGATGCGGTGGTTTTCAACAAACGCAACACCACCGAGCAGGCCGCCTTCCCATGGCGCCGTGCTGTCGATGGTCTTTACCTCGACTATGACCGCCTGTTTGGTGCCGGCATTAAGGTGCGCGAGGGTGGCCGCGGAGAATTCAAGCTCGAGCAGAACGAGAAGGTTCAGCTCTTGAATTTGCTGGACGAGCAAATGGAATCCTTGAAAGAAGGTTTCATGAGCAAGTTGGACCTCGAGCTGCACCGCAATGGAACGCAGGACGTTGACGCCATCGCCGGCCTCGACGCGCTGATTTCCGTAGCGCCATCCACCGGCGTTATTGGCGGCCTGGACCGGGCCACCGCGCTGTACTGGCGCAACTATGCCGAGACTGCCATTGCTACCGGCACCGTCGGCCTGCTGGCCCAGCGTATGGAACTCGCATGGCGTCGCTGCATCAAGAACGGCGGTTCGCCCGACTTCATTTTGGCCGGCGGCAAGTTCATCGACGCATACCGGAATGAAATCACCGTCACGAACAACGCCGAAGCCGGCTCTGTGAAGAAGCTCGACGCAGGCGTGGGCACCGGCGTGAACACTGGCCTCTACTTCAAGGGAGTAGAAATCATTTGGGATCCCCAGTTTGAAGAGTTGGACGCACTTGAAACGCCGGCCGTGCAGTGGGAGAAGCGTTGCTACTTCATGAACACGAAGCACATCAAGTACCGCGACGACGACATGGACATCGTGACGCCAATTCGTCCCCATGACGTTCTGGCTATGTACGCAATGATCAATTTGCGTGCCGCCATGTCCCTCAATCGCAGCAACGCGCAGGCCGTCCTGGCCATCGCGTAAGCAGGCATCCAGCAAAGCCGGCCGGGCTAAATCTGGCCGGCTTTTCCCTCCACCTGAAATAGAGACCACCTATGAAAACCACATTACTTGTTTCGCTGCTGGCTGTGACTATCCGACGCGATGCCAACACCATAACCCCTATTACCGTGCCGGCGCACGAGTTGCCCATGCTGCGCAATATGTTCGGCAAGGAAAACGTGACCCAGGCCGACGAGCCGGTGGGCTCCGTCGAAGTAGATCCTGCCGGCGAATACGAGCGCCTGAGCGCCAAATACGGCGCCGGCAAGGTGGCCAAGGTGTACGGGGATGACGACGGCCTGCGCCTGTCCGAAATGGTGGCCAAGAACGAAGTGAAGGGCGAGCCCGTGAAGAAGCTGACCAAAGCGGAACAAAAGGCGGCCGACGAAGCCGCCCAGGCGGCCGGCGGGCCCCAGGAATAAGGGGCACCCGGAATGCCGCAGCCGCAAGAATACGAACGCCAGACCGACTTCACCGAGCGGGATGGTGACGATACCGACCACCCAGCTCTGAACCAGGAGCTGGATGCGGCTGCGCTTTCCATCAATCAGATCCGGGACAACCTGGCGCTCATCCAGCGCGACGACGGCGCCCTCAAGAACGGCATCGTCACAGCGGATTCACTGGCACCCAGTGCCTTTGATGCAGTGCTTGTCGGCGTCAACGAGGCTGTCGGCCAGGCTCAGGCCGCTGCATCGTCGGCCCTGACTAGCGCAACCACTGCCAACAACGCATCCGCAGCGGCCGCTACCTCGGCCACTTCGGCTGCCACATCACAGACCGCCGCAGCATTGAATGCCACCGCCGCCAATACCTCGGCCACGTCCGCAGCGGCAAGCCAGACGGCCAGCGCCGCCGCCGCTGCCAGCGCCGCCGCCGCTGCCAGCTCAGGGGCAAGCAGCGGCATCGTCGTGGCAGCAGAGGCCCCCGTGTACTTATCGGCACGACTGCTGGACACGTCAGGTGCGGTGGTGTTAGTTCTGTATGGGCCGGGCGGCACTCCTGTCGCCGCAGACGTTTACCACACTCCGAACGGCATCACCGGCTTCGAGGCGCAGCACGTCACGGCATTCCTTAAAGCCGCATGGGCTGCGGGCGGGGCGTACGCGACGACCGGGCGCGTCCGGCTCAGCGGGTCTTTCGAAGTAGACACCATCTATGTCGGCGCGAAGTCCTATACACATTGCACCAATCTGCTGGGCGGATTCGACGAAATATTCCTGCCCGGTGCTTTGGCAGATTACGCGATAAGCGTTACCGAAATAAGCAGCGCAATAACCTTGCGCAAGTTCTATACGGACGGCTCAGTTGAGGGGGCCGTTGTCTCAGACGGTACTGTTGCCTCGGGTAGAGACTGGATGGTTTTTTCAAACGGGCGCATCCAAACAAACGCACTGAAGGCCGCAATCGTGGCTGGAACCACTCCGGTACTCGATGCGAGTCTGACTTCCCCGCCGTCCCCGCCTGGTGGCTGCGTGCAGGTAGATGGCTTCCCGACCTGCGAGATTCAAGCCGATGGCCGCGCCGTCCGAAGAATGGAGTTTCCGGCACTTTTTGCTCGCATTGGGATTCGTTTTGGGGCTGGCGATGGAACAACGACATTCAACGTCCCAGCAATGCCGGCCAGCGGCGTGCCGGGGATCTACAGCTACATAAGGGCCTGATCTATGAAGCTCAAATTTGTACTGGGAGTATTCCCTGCCCCTGTGTTTTTCGTCGATTCTCTAGGCGAGTGGAAGGCTGGAGAAACGCGGGGCCCTGTGGTGCGTATTGTCAAAAGTCACGCAGGTGACGTGGGCCTTTTGGCGCATGAACTCACCCACGTTCGCCAGTGGTACGTGTGGTGCCTTGGGCTCGCAGGTGCAGCACTGCTGTCAATGAGCCAGTCGTGCCAATACTGGCCGGTGCTGGCTTCGTTGGCGCTTTGTGCCCACTCGATTCTGTACGCGGCGGTTCCGGCTTATAGGCTTTGGGCGGAGTTACATGCGTACAGGGCTCAGGCAAGCCATTGCCCGGACGACCGCCTTGAACTCTTTGCCTACTTTATTTCTACGCACTACTCACTCGACGCGACCAAAGAAGACGCGCTACGTATGTTGCGTGGCTAAACACATTCACCCAAAAGGACTGGCCAGATGAACCACGACAACCTCGAAAAAGCTGGGATTGCCATCAAGCTGGCGGCCGTCTGGGGCCTGGTGGGCGTCTCGACTCTGGAGGAAGCTGCGACCCTGGCGTCGCTGGTGGCCGCCTGCTTGGCGGGGTTTTACACGTTTCTGCTGATAACGCAGTGGTTCGTTAAACATTTCTGGATACCGCTATTCATGCACTTCGGCTTGTTCGGCTTCAAGCGCCGGATCCTGACGCTCGAGGAAGCCGCGCGCGAAGCTGACGAGTAACCGCCGGGCCACCACAAATTACCCGAGACCACAATGCAAGCACCAGCCTACCGCCGCATCAAGAATTTCCAGGAGAACAACGGCGCCAGCACGGACCATGCCGCGCTGAATAGCGAGTTTGACAAGGCCGCACTGTCCATCGAGGGCCTGCGCGAGAATGCCGCGCTGCTGCAGAACGACGACGGCACGCTGAAAAACGAAATCGTGGGCATGTCCAATCTGACGCCCGCGGCCGTGGCTTCGCTGCAAGTGCCGGGCCCGCAAGGACCCCAGGGCCCAGCCGGCCCAGTCGGCCCGCAGGGGCTCCAAGGCATCAAAGGCGACACCGGCGCGTCCTTTGATGCTGATGTTCGCGACCTGTTCGCAAACCGTGGCTTGTACGACCTGCAGCCCAAAGGCTTTTCGATGTTGGCCATGGACACCGGCCTGCTGTATTTCAAGCTGTCCGCCACGTCCGGCGACTGGTCTGCCGGCGAGCAGTTCGGCAAAGGTGAAACAGGCGCCGTCGGTGCGCAGGGACCGCAGGGCATCCAGGGGATCCAGGGTTTGCAAGGCATCCAGGGTATTCCCGGTGTGGGCACGCCAGGCGCTGACGGCGCCGACGGCCTGGTGGCGAGCGTGGACCTGACCACGAAGACCGCCAGCCTTATCGGCCGCACCAGCGTAAGCGCGCGCCTTGTCGTGACCGGCGGCGAGCTGTCCATCGTGCTGACCACCACATAAGGATCTGCAATGGCTGGACTTTCCGTGCGATACAAGACCCTGGGCGAGCTGATGACCGAGCTTCGCGCCCGGCTTGGCTATGTCACGCAGGGATCTGCTGCCAAAAACAACGACACCATCATCAAGAGTTTCCTGCAGGAGTCTCACGAATACGTTTTCGGCGAGCTGGAGCCACCAGCCCAGCGCCGCCGGGCCATCATCACCCTGCAGGCCGGTTCCCACTTGTACG
>JBOFUS010000769.1:0-3866 GCA_051652685.1 Beijerinckiaceae bacterium | reverse complement strand
CCCCCTGATCATCACCAGCCCCGGCTCTGGCCTCAGCGTCACCCGCTGGACAGGTTTCACTTTCTGACGCTCCGGCCAATCGAGCCGCACCCGCTTCAGCGTTTCCGCCAGCACAATGATGCCTTCCAGCATTGCGAAGCGCTGGCCGATGCAGACGCGGTGGCCAGCGCCGAAGGGCAGGTACTGGAAGCGGTCGATCTCCTCACGCGCGCCCGGCAGAAAGCGCTCCGGCCGGAAAAGGTCGGCATCACGCCACAGGCGCTTGTGGCGGTGCACGACATAGGGCGAGATGATGACAAGCGCGCCCTTCGGAACCCTGACGCCCGCGACGGTATCGGCGGCCAGCGCCTTGCGCGTGAGCGTCGCGGCGGGCGGATAGAGCCGCAGCGCCTCCTCGAAAACGGCGCGCAGATAGGGCAGCCACTCCGGCCATTCGGCAATAGGATGCGCATCAGCAGTCCTCGCCTCGGCCTCCGCCCGCGCGCGCACTTCCGGGTGCTTCGCCAGCAGGAACAGCGTCCAGCCGAGCGCGTTGGCGGTGGTCTCGTGGCCAGCGGCGATGAAAGTGACGATGTTGGCCGCCACCTCCGCCTCCGTCAGCCCCGCGCCGGTCTCGGGGTCAGCGGCGCGGATCAGGCGCGTCAGCAGATCGTCTGGCGCATTGCCGGTCGCCAGTTCCGTCTGCCGGCGGGCGATGATGCGCTTCACCTCTGCCTCGAAGAAGCTGATCGCCGGGCGTCCGGTGATGCGGGAAAGCCGGGGTATCCAGTCTGGCGCGCCGATGGCGTCCAGCGGGCTCAGCTTACCCACGGTGTTGAAATAGCCGGTCACGGCCTCGGCGAAACGGTCGGCATCACTCACAATGCCATCGGAAAACAGCGTGCCCGCCAGAATATCGAAGGTCACGCGTGTCATCTCCGCCGTCACGTCGATGCGTGCGCCCGTGGGGACAGCGGCCATGCGCTCGGCCGTGCGGATGGCGCGCGTGCGCATGATATCCGCCATGCTGTCAACCGCGCGGGGCGCAAACAGCGGTGCAAGCGTGCGCCGCACTCGCCGCCAGGTATCACCCTCTGCGGTCAGCAATCCCTCGCCAAGGCCAGGCGCCAGCACGCGGCGCTGGAGATCGTCCTTTGGATAGTTCTCGGCATTGTCGACCATCACGTGGCGGATGGCGGCAGGAGTGGAGAAAACGACGGTGTCGCCAAGCACTGTGCGCGCCTGAACGTAGGGCTCCTCGAAATGCCAGATGCCCCAGGCGGCGGCTGGGTTGTCACGCAAGGCCAGCAGCAGCTGGATAGGCCCCAGCCGCTCGGTATGCGGGATAGGCGCGGGCGGCCGAAAGGGGCGTGCATTGCCATTGCCGTTCAGAACAATCGCGGTCACGGGCGATCTCCTTCCTAGCCCGACATGGGATTGCAAACCGGGATATTCAATTTGCATCACACCATGGACCTTGCCGAAAGACCACTTGCCGCAGGTCCTCCCGGTGCTATGCAGCGCCAACTCTACAGACCATGAGGAAGCGCCCATGACCGGCCCGGCCACCCGCACCGAAACCGACACCTTCGGCCCCATCGAAGTGGCATCCGACGCCTATTGGGGCGCGCAGGCGGAGCGTTCGCTCGGCAATTTCAAGATCGGATGGGAGAAGCAGCCGGCTCCCATCGTCCATGCCCTGGGCATCGTGAAGCGGGCGGCGGCCGAATCCAATATGGCGCTGGACAAGCTTGATGCGAAGATTGGCGACACCATCATCAAGGCGGCGCAGGAGGTGATCGAGGGCAAGCTCGATGCGCATTTCCCGCTCGTTGTCTGGCAGACGGGCTCTGGCACGCAATCCAACATGAATGCCAACGAGGTCATCTCGAACCGCGCCATCGAGATGATGGGCGGCGAGATGGGCTCGAAGAAGCCTGTTCACCCCAATGACCACGTCAACATGAGCCAGTCGTCC
Source organism: Beijerinckiaceae bacterium (assembly GCA_051652685.1). GTDB lineage: Bacteria > Pseudomonadota > Alphaproteobacteria > Rhizobiales > Beijerinckiaceae > JADCCX01. The sequence goes on along the minus strand of JBOFUS010000769.1, from coordinate 1,909 downwards.
AACGACACCTTCCCGACGGCCATGCACATCGCTTGCGCCGTCGAGGTGGTAAACCGGCTGCTGCCGGCGCTGCGGAAGCTGCGCAACGCGCTGAACGACAAGGCGGAAGCCTGGAAGGGCATCATCAAGATCGGCCGCACGCACACGCAGGATGCGACACCCGTGACGCTCGGCCAGGAGTTCTCCGGCTACGCGAAGCAAGTGGAGAACGGCATCAAACGCATCGAGATGACCCTGCCGATGCTGATGGAGCTGGCCCAGGGCGGCACGGCGGTCGGCACCGGCCTCGCCTCGCCGGTCGGGTTTGCCGAAATGGTGGCGGACAGAATCGCGGCGCTGACGGGGCTGCCCTTCACCTCCGCCCCCAACAAGTTCGAGGCGCTCGCCGCCCATGATGCCATGGTGATGACCCATGGCGCGATCACGACAGTGGCCATGAGCTGCTTCAAGATCGCCAACGATATCCGCTTCCTGGGTTCGGGCCCGCGTGCGGGGCTGGGCGAGCTGGCGCTGCCGGAAAACGAGCCGGGTTCGTCCATCATGCCCGGCAAGGTGAACCCGACGCAATGCGAAGCGCTGACACAGGTGGCCGCCCATATCCACGGCAACAACGCGGCCATCACTTTTGCGGGCTCGCAGGGTCATTTTGAGCTGAATGTCTATAACCCGATGATGGCCTACAACTTCCTGCAATCGGTGCGATTGCTGGCTGATGCGGCAGTGAGCTTCACCGACAACTGCGTGGTCGGCATCGAGCCTCGGCTCGACAATATCGCGGCAGGGCTCGCCAACTCGCTGATGCTGGTGACGCCGCTGAAGGAGAAATACGGCTACGACCGCGCCGCGAAGATCGCCAAAACTGCCCACAAGAACGGGACGACCCTGCGCGAGGAAGCGATTAGGGACGGCATTCCGGCGGATGATTTCGACGCAATCGTACGGCCGGAGCTGATGATCGGGCCGGGTTGAGGGTTGTTGCGGGCCGATACTTCAATTATCGTGCGCAGAATTGATGCGCATGGAGTTTGAGATGAGTGCCAAGAAGGCTCTGAATGTGAACGTAGACGCCGATCTGCTTGCACAAGCGCGCGCGCTTGGGATCAATATGTCATCGGTCATGGAGCAGGCGCTGAAAATCAAACTCGCGGAGAAGGAGGCCGAAAGCTGGAAGCGCAAACATGCGTCCGAAATCGCGCAGAATGTCCATTTCCTTGAGGAAAACGGTCTTCCCCTCGCCGATTTGCGGCAATTCTGACCGTGTTGCGGCAGTTTGATATCTGCGAGATCAAGGGCGGAAAAACGCGGTACGCGGTCATCCTCCAGAACAGCTACCTCCTTGACCAGCAGACTTGCGTGGTCGCGCCCTTGTTGCATTCCGATGTCTATCGGAGCGCTGGCAAGCTCCATCCGACCATCAACCTCGATGGCAAACCCTACGTGATCGCTGTTGAACTGATGGCGGCCGTTCCCAGAAAAGCGCTCGGGAAAACCGTTGAAAGTGCGGATCACCTGTCTGACAAGATCAAGACAGCGTTCGACTTTCTCTTCTATGGATTCTAGTGGTGACCGCCGACCTTCTCTCTCTTTCCAAACACCGCAAGGCGAAAGAAAAAGCTGCGAAGGAGCAGCGCGCCTCGGAAAATCGCGTCCTGTTCGGCCTCACGAAAGCTGAAAAGCAGCAGCGGGCCACCGAGCTGGCGCAGGCGCGCGGCAAGATCGAGGCGCACAGGCTCGACACGCCGGCGAGCAAGGATGACTGAAGCCACCCGCGCCGTCGTCAAGCGAAGCCTGGTTATCCGGGGACATCGTACCAGCATCTCGCTTGAAGGCCTGTTCTGGGAGGCGCTCGCAGGGCTGGCAGAGCGGCGCCGATTGACAGTGCCAGCACTCGTCGCGGAGATCGACCAGG
>JBOFUS010000768.1:0-5260 GCA_051652685.1 Beijerinckiaceae bacterium | reverse complement strand
GGCCGCTGGCGATCAGATGCTCCGTCGCCCGCCGGCCGCCCGCCAGATTGTCGGACGTCACTTCGCTGAGGCGGGGGTCGTCCTGTCCCCGGTTGAACATCACCACGGGGATGCCTGCCGCATCGCAGCGGGTGGTCAGATCGTTGCTCATGGCGACAGAAGCCGTGACGATGCCGTCGACCTGGCAGGCGAGCAACTCGTCCATCACCTCGGCCACCTTGTCGGTGGCGTTTTCGGCCATGAAGATCAGCAGATGATAGCCGCGCTCCTGCAGCGCACGTGACAGCAACTCCAGCGCGACGGGGTAAAACTGGTTCTCGAGGTAGGCCACCACGAGGCCGATGATGCGGCTGCGCCCGGTGGTCATGGCGCGGGCCAGCACGTTCGGCCGGTAACCCAGCTCGGCGGCGGCGGCGCGGACCTTCTCGGCGGTCTTCTTCGAGCTGGACGCACCTGGCGTGAATGCGCGGGACACGGCGGACTGGGAGACGCCTGCCAGTCTTGCAACATCGGCGGAGGTGATCCGCTCGGCGGGTTTGCCCGCGCTCACTTCGCCAAACCGGACTGAAGATCAGCGCGCTTCCACAAGCCAAATACCGGGAAACGAATACCCGTCAAGCGTCGATCAGGTCGAGCCGCTTGGCAATGCGATCCATCACGTCGTCGCGTCGGTCGAGGCGGGCCGACTGGTTTGCGATCTCGACTCGCATGTTGCCAATCCTGACATCGAGGTTCGCAACCCCGATCTCGAGTTGGCCAACCCGCGTTTTCATTTCCTTGATGTCGGTTCGCAACTCGCCGATGTCCGCATGCATCTTCTTGAGAAGCTCGTACATCAGTTCGTTTGTGACGCTTGAAGCCATTAGATTGCGCTCCTGTCGCGGTAGCAATACCACAGGGCGGATTGTTCTGCACCAGCGCTCACTCCGCCGCCATGCCATATCCCACGTTGCGGCCACCATGGCGGCGCACGCGGATGTTGCATTGCTCGGCGTGGCCGACGAAGCCCTCCAGCATGCACAGCCGCGAGCCGTATTCGCCGATCATGGTTGCCGCCTCGTCGGTAAGGATGCGCTGGTAGCTGTGCGTCTTCAGGAACTTGCCCACCCACAGCCCGCCAGTGTAGCGGCCAGCCTTCTTCGTCGGCAGCGTGTGATTGGTGCCGATCACCTTGTCGCCGTTGGCGACATTTGTGCGGGCACCCAAAAACAGCGCACCGTAGCTGCGCATATGCTCCAGATACCAGTCGTCGCGGTCGGTCATCACCTGCACATGCTCGTAGGCCATGTCGTTGGCGACCTTCAGCATCTCGTCATGGGTGTCGCAGAGGATGATATCGCCGTAGTCACGCCAGCTGATTGCGGCGGTGTCGGCGGTGGGCAGGATGGCCAAAAGCCTGTCGATCTCGGCCATCGTACCCTCTGCCAGCCGACGCGAGCTGGTAATGAGACAGGCCGGCGAGTTGTAGCCATGTTCGGCCTGGCCCAGCAGGTCCGTGGCACAAAGTTCGGCGTCCACCGTGTCATCGGCGATCAGCATGGTCTCTGTCGGGCCGGCGAAAAGATCGATGCCGACACGACCGTAGAGCTGGCGCTTGGCCTCCGCCACGAAGGCATTGCCAGGGCCAACCAGCATGTGGACGGGCTCGATGGTCTCGGTGCCCAGCGCCATGGCACCCACAGCCTGGATGCCACCCAGCACATAGATTTCATGGGCACCGCCCATGTGCATGGCCGCGACAATGGCCGGATGCGGCTCGCCCTTTACCGGCGGGGCGGAGGCGACGATGCGCGGCACGCCGGCGACTGACGCCGTCAGCACCGACATATGCGCCGAGGCCACCATGGGAAACTTGCCGCCCGGCACATAACAACCGACGGAGTCCACTGGAATGTTGCGATGGCCGAGAACGACGCCTGGCAGCGTCTCCACCTCGATGTCCGTCATGCTGGCGCGCTGCGCCTCGGCGAAACGGCGGATCTGGACTTGCGCGAAACGGATGTCCTCCATGTCGCGCGCGCTCACCTTCGCCATCGCCGCTTCGACCTCTGAGGAAGTCAGGCGGAAAGAGGCGGGCGCATAGCCGTCGAATTTAATCGCCAACTCGCGCACTGCCGCGTCCCCACGCCCCTCGATATCCTTGAGAATGCCCTCGACAGTGGCGCGCACCTTCGCGTCATCCTCGGCGCGGGCGGCCTCGGGCTTGCCGGATTTCAGATGGGTAATGGCCATGGCGGCATGTCCTCAAGCTTCGGGCGCGGGTGGTTCCCGTTCGCCGGTGTCGAATTTTTCCCAGCCCTCGCCGCCAAAGGCATCGACGCCCAATTGCGCAAGCACCGCTGCAAAATCGACGAAGACCGGATTGTCCTTGATGCGCCCATCCTCGACGCGCCAGAAATCCATGTAGGGGATGCGCAGGCGCTTGCCGGTGGGCGCAATGCCCATGAACACGCCGCTGTGCGTCGCCTCGATATGGCCAAAGCAGGCAGCCCAGTCGCCATCCGCCAGGCATTTCTCCGTGTTGTAGTGCCTGTCCGTGAAAGCCGCGCGCAGCGGCAGCTGCCAGTTGCGCCTAAACGCCTGAAGGCCCTGCTTCACGCCGCAGCCCGCGTTGCCGCGCCACAGAAAATCCTCGTGGAAATGCGCCGCCATGTCATTGGAGCCAGCCCCCAGCGCCGCCTCCATGCGCCGTATGACGCCAAGCGTCTCCCGAGAACGCTCCCCATGGGACTCCGCCCGGCTCAAACCACTGTCCTCTCGATGCGTTTGCCGCCCTTGCGGTCGAAGAGATGGCATATGCGGGCCGGCACATGGGCCGCCAAAGGCGCGCCAATCTCGCCAACGAAATCCTTGGCTGCCTTGATCGAGACGAGTGCCTCTCCGATCCTGAGCGTCGCCATGGACGAATCTCCCAGCAGTTCCATTGTGTAGATCGGGGCCGCGATCTCGCCGCCAGCGGCGACGACAGTTGCGTCCTCTGCACGGAAGCCGAGCGTCACCGGCCCATCAGCCACACCAGAAAAACCCGGAATGCGCACGCTCTCGCAAGAAAACACACCGCCGGCCAGATCCCCATCCATCAGGTTCATCGCCGGATTGCCGATAAAGGAGGCAACGAAAGTGTTGGCCGGACGGTCGTAGATTTCGAGCGGCGTGCCCACCTGCTGCGCTTCGCCCCGGCTCATGACCACCACACGGTCAGCCAGCGTCATGGCCTCGATCTGGTCATGGGTGACATAGATCGTGGTGGTTTTCAGCTCATGGTGCAGGTTCTTGATCTGCGCCCGGGTCGAGACGCGCAGCTTGGCATCGAGGTTCGACAGAGGTTCGTCCATCAGGAAGACGCGCGGCTTGCGCACGATGGCGCGGGCCAGCGCCACACGCTGCCGCTGGCCACCGGAAAGGGCAGCCGGCTTGCGGTCGAGGAACTCAGTGAGCTGCACGGTCTCGGCGGCACGCATCACACGCTCCTTGTGCTCGGCTTCGGGAATCTTCCGCACCTTGAGCGGGAAACGGATGTTCTCGTAGACGGTCATGGTCGGGTAAAGCCCATAGGACTGGAACACCATGGCGATATCGCGGTCCTTGGGATCGAGGTCATTGACCCGCCGTTCGCCGATGAAGATGTCGCCGCCGGAGGCGTCCTCCAGCCCCGCGATCATGCGCATCGTTGTTGTCTTGCCGCAACCGGAGGGGCCAAGCAGCACGAGGAACTCGCCGTCGGCGATGTGCAGGTCGAGGCTTTTGAGTGCAGTGAAGCTGCCCCAGCTTTTCGACAGGTTTTTGAGGCGGATGTCGGCCATGGACTAACCCTTCACGGCGCCGGCGGTGAGGCCGGACACGATCTGGCGCTGGAAGAACATCACCAGCACGAAGAGCGGCGCGGTGACGGAGATGACCGACGAGACGGCGAACATGACGTTGCCTTCCGTCTGCGTGGTGCCGAGGAAGCTCGCGATCTTGGGGATCATCGTCTGGTTGTCCTTGGACAACAGCATCGCGGTGACGATGAAGTCGTTGTAGGCGAGCAGGAACGAGAACAGCCCGGTCGTGATCACGCCCGGCCACATCACCGGGATGATGACATGGCGGAAGGCCTGGAACGGCGTGCAGCCATCCACCCGCGCACTCTCGTCCAGATCCTTCGGAATGTTCTTGAAGAACGCCGTCAGCATCCACAGCGTGAAGGGCTGGTTGATGGCCACCAGCACGATGATGGCTGTTGGCAGATGCCCCCAGAGGTTCCATTCATAGAAGGGCAGGAGATAGCCCGACACCAGGGTGATTGGCGGCATGGCGCGGAACACCAGAGCGACGATCAGCAGCCAGAAGGCATAGCGGTGCGGCGAGCGGCTGAGCGCATAACCGCCGAGCGTGCCGAAGGTGAGCGAGATCGTTACCACGCAGACGACGACGATCAGCGAGTTCATCGCGGCCTTCCAGAACTCTTCCTTGATCCATGCGCCTTCGTAGCCTGCGCCCGTGAAGGCGCTGCCGCCGGTCTCGCCTCTGGTCAGCGGGCCGGTGAGGGCGCGGGTCCAGTCGGCCTTGGAGAAGAAGTCTCCCTCCACCTTGAAGCTGCCCCACAATGTCCAGAAGAACGGGAAGATCGCAATGATCAGCCAGATCGCCAGCACACCCGTCAGGAACAGGTTGAGGGCGAGCGGCCGGCGGTCGGCGAGGCGTGTGGACATGGGGCGCGCTCCTCTCAGGCCTTGCCGAAGTTGCGCCATGTGCGCACCAGCACCGGCATCAACAGGATGATGATGCCGACGATGGTCAGCACCGAAGTCGCGGCGGAAGACGACAGCAGCCGCGTCTCGCCGCCCAGATCCGAGTAGATGAAATAGGACAGCGACTGCGCATGCGCGCCGGCATTGAAACTCACGATGGGCTCGAAGACGCGGAAATTGTCCATGATCTTGATGAGCGCCATGAAGGTTGTCAGCGGTGCGAGATGCGGCAGCACGATGTGGCGGATGCGCTCCCAGCGGCTGGCCCCGTCGATCATGGCGCTTTCCAGCGTGTCCTGCGGCACGGTCTGGAGACCGGCGTAATAGACCACGAAAGCGAAGGGTGCGGACGACCACGTCCCGTAGACCATCAGCATGATCCAGGTGAGCGGCGTCGATGCCTTGAGCGACAGGTTCGGATCGCCCACCGCCCATTGCACTGCCGCTCCCAGCACACCGCGCGCATCAACCATCCAGAACAGGATGAGCGCGCCGACCAGCGGCGTGACAATCATCGGCAAGAGCGA
>JBOFUS010000767.1:0-1948 GCA_051652685.1 Beijerinckiaceae bacterium | reverse complement strand
AGGTCAAGCCGAAGGCCCATGGTCATGCTGGGCTTGATCTTCAGGAAACTGATGTAATCGTACGTGGCCGGCAGCGAGGCCGCGAAGGCCGCCATGATGCAGATAGAGTAGATCAGTGTCAGCAGCCGCCGCCCGCGCTCACCGAAGGACTGGTAGACGATGTCGAAGCGGACGTGATCCTCGTCCTCGATCAGGAAGGCCGTTCCCCAGAACACCGTCCAGAGCCAGAGCGTAAGACACAGCTCCAGCGTCCAGTCGAGCGGCAAATTCAGCACGTAGCGGAAGATGATCTGCGCGAGAAACGTCAGGAACATCGCGCCGAGGAACACCGACGTGAGGTCGCCCGCGCGCGCTTTCAACCAGTCAAGCATGCCGGCCATGCCGTCTCCTACACTCTTGACATGTGAAATCCCGCCGGAACGATGCGGCAAGTGATTTCAATGCGCTATCGGCTGTTCCGGGACAGGAAAACCGGAGCGGACGTGTTGTCCGCCCCGGCAAGGGATCACCTGCAAGGGATCACTTGATCGCGTTGACCCTATCGACCATGCCTGCCGGCCAGTCCTTGGCGAACTCCGAGGCGAGATATTGCTTCTGGACATGGGTGCGGAAGGCGTCGACATCGGGAGCATAGACCTTGAGGCCCTTCTCCTTGAAGAAGGCCTCAAGCTCGGCCTCAAGCTTCAGCTGCGCCTGGCGCGCTGCTTCGCAGGCCTCGTCCGCGCCCTTCTGGACGGAAGCCTGCTGCGCCGGCGTGAGCCGATCCCAGATCTTTTTGCTGATGGTCAGGAAGTTCCAGTCGACGAGGTGGCTGGTCAGCACGATCTGCTTCGTCACCTCGTAGAACTTCGAGTCGCGGTTCGTCGGCAACGGGTTGTCCTGGCCGTCGATCGCGCCGGTCTGCAGCGCGGTGTAGACTTCCGTGAAGGCGAGCGGCAACGGGTTTGCGCCCAGCGCTTTGCCGAGGAAGAGCCACGATGCCGAGCCCGGCATGCGCAACTTGATGCCGGCGAGATCGGCCGGGGTTTTCACTTCCTTCTCGGTGCGCAGGTTCACGTGGCGCTTGCCAAGGTACATGACCGAGAGAAGCTTGACGCTGAGCTTGTCCTCGACCTGCTTCTTCAGGTCGTCCATGACCGGGTTGGCGAAGACCTTCTTCTGGTGGTCGGCATCGCGCAACAGGTAGCCCGCAGTGAAGATCGACCAGGCGGGAATGAAGGTGGCGAGTTCCTGGGCAGAGGCAATCGACATTTCGAGGTTGCCGCGGGCTATGGCCTCAAGCTCGGTGCCCTGCTTGAAGAGCGACGCGTTCCAGTGGGGCTGGAACTCGGCGAAATCCTTCACGGCGGGGCCGAAATGGTTGATCAGGCCAAGCGCCCGCTGGTCGGTGACAGTTGCCGGCGATGAAAGTCGAAGTACAAGCTTCTGCTGCGCAGCGGCAGGCAGACCGACTGTGGCCAGCGCAGCAGCTCCGGCTGCGCCAGCCAACACATGGCGACGGTTGAATGCGGTTGTCATGATGGTTCCTCCCGGTCGTTTCTTGTCGCTTTGATTGTGGCGGATGACGATCGGCCTTGGCAAGACACAAGGGCACGCGCGGAACCCGGTTTGACACAGTAAATGATCTAGCCGGACCATTTTGAGAGTCAATCCCTGTCGGCTTGCCCTGTCGGCTTGCCCTGTCGGCTTGCCCTGTCGTCTCGCCCTGTCGTCTCGCCCTTTCTTCCGGCTGCTTTCAGCCCCCCGCCGCGCGCAGCGCCTCGGGCGTATCCAGATCGATCAGGACCGCGACGTCGTCGACAGGCACCTCAAGCAATGCATCCGCGGCGGCCTCGATCAGCTTGCGCGCGCCGATGTCGCCTTCCAGTTGCATCACCGACGCGAAGAGTTTTCGGGCGATCAGCACCGGATTGCCTCGCCGGCCGTTGACCACAGGCACAACCGCCGC
>JBOFUS010000766.1:0-1886 GCA_051652685.1 Beijerinckiaceae bacterium | reverse complement strand
TACGGCCCCACACCGACAGTGCACCGTCGCCATTGAGTCCCCAATCGCCGTCCTTACCACGGATGTTCAGGCCGACGCCCGAGATGCGTTGCTCCAGTTCAGACCGTGCCGGTTCTGACCATTCACTGGGTGCGATGCGCGCGAAATTTCGTGTAACCTCGCGCAGCTTTACACTCCGCGTCACCTCCTCCATGGAGTCATTGCGAAATTCGAGCTTTCCGCCTGCCACAGGCCAGATCGCCGAATCACTACCGCTCGATGGTTGCCAGCAAATCGGGGGCGGCGGTGTCTTTACCGGAGCCTGCTCAGCCAGAATGGGCATGATACCAAAGGCCCTCTGATCTGACTCGAGGGGGATTCCCAAACTGATTGCGGCGTGGTTCAAAGTGCGTGGAGGACCCACGCCATGCCGAAGGTTGTCGAGATCAAGCCGAGCCATACGCCCGCCGAGCTGCGCCGCCTGGCGGCATCGGGCAAGGATGCGAACCAGAGCCGACGATTGCTGTCCATCGCTGCCGTGCTGGACGGGATGAGCCGGGCGGAGGCCGCGAAGATCGGCGGCATGGACCGCCAGACACTGCGGGACTGGGCCCATCGGTTTAATGAGCAAGGCCCTGCCGGATTGAAGGACAACCGTCGCCGGGGGAACCCGCGACGTTTGTCGCAGGCGCAACTGGCGGAGCTGTCTGAGATCGTCGAGACAGGCCCCAACCGCGCCGTAGACGGCGTGGTGCGTTGGCGGCGGATCGACCTGCAACGTGTCATCGCGGACAAGTTCAAGATCGCTTACCACCAGCGCAGCATCGGCAAGCTGCTGAAACATCTGGGTTTCTCGCACATCAGCGCCCGGCCACGGCATCCCGGGCAAGATGGCGGGGTCATCGCGGCTTTTAAAAAAACTGGCCCAACACGCTCGCGGCGCACCTCCAAGGCGTGACACGCAAGACGAAAATCGAAATCTGGTTCCAGGATGAGGCCCGCATCGGCCAGAAGAACGGTCTCGTCCGGCAATGGGCGAAGCGCGGTACGCGGCCCAGCCAGCCCGCCGACCAGCGTTATGAGAACGCCTATATCTTCGGCGCCATCTGCCCGGCGCGAGGCGTAGGCGCAGCCCTCGCATTGCCCCATGCCGACACCGAAATGATGCAACTGCATATCGACGAGATATCCCTGCACGTCGCCAAAGACGCCCACGCCGTGCTGCTGCTGGATCGCGCTGGCTGGCACATCACCGGCAAACTCAAATGGCCGAAGAACATCACGCCGATCCTGCTGCCCTCGCGCGCGCCGGAACTGAACCCCGTGGAGAATATCTGGCAGTATCTGCGTGCCAACTACCTCTCGAACCGCGTCTTCGAGACATACGCAGATATCATCGATGCAGCCTGTGAGGCCTGGAACAGGCTCACCGAAAGGCCCCACGTCATCACATCAATCGGAATGCGCCAATGGGCGCATACAGGTCAGTTGTAAGGGCCGTTGGTATAACAGGCCGCTGAAAAACTCTCCCCGGATTTTCGGTTTTGTGATTCACTCCATTTGTGGGCTTGGGGTGATTTGCGATGCGCGGACGGGATGATCGGGTTGAGGGAATGTTCAGCTATATCCGGCTGGAGGAGCGTGTTCCGGCGGATCATCCTTTGCGTGCGATCCGAGCTTTGGCGGATGAGGCGCTGGCTGCGCTGAACGGTCGTTTTGAGGCGCTCTATTCGTGTTGGGGTGCAGAAACTGCATCTTATCGCACTTCGAAACGAAAACTCGAAATCTTCCGACGGAATTTGAGCGCATTGACCCGCAACTGACGCCCCGATTTTTACCACCGGGGTAGGCCGGTTGGATGCCGGATGATGGCGCTGAATTCCCGACGTGGTGATGCCCCGGTGCTG
>JBOFUS010000765.1:0-6732 GCA_051652685.1 Beijerinckiaceae bacterium | reverse complement strand
TGCGCGCCTGACAGCGGGAGTGAAGGAAGCCCGGCGCTTTAGCAGGGGAGGCGGATGGCGAAAAGGGGCAGGTTCAGCCGGCCATCGCCGCAACCGCGCGCAACAGCATCGCGATGTCCTGATCGCGCGACAGCCGGTGGTCGCCATCATTGATGAGTGTCACCGTCACGGGGTCGAGCGGCAGGTGCTCGACCAGCCTGAGCGCATGGCCGAAGGGCACGTCGGGGTCTTTCATGCCCTGAAGGATATGCACGGGGCAGCCAAGGCGGAAGCTATCGCCCAGCACGCGGTTGTTGCGCCCGTCCTCGATCAGCGCGCGCGTCACCGGCGTCGGATCATCGGAATAGGCTGAAGGCAGCAGGAAGCGGCCCGTCTCCATGATCTCGCGTTTCACCTCTTCGGGAAACTGCGGCCACATCAGCTCTTCCGTGAAGTCACAGGCTGGCGCAATCAGCACGAGGCCGGCAACGGCGGGGTTTTCATTGGCAGCCGGAACGCCTGCCATGCGGCGCTTGGCAATCAGCGTCGCGATCCAGCCGCCCATGGACGAGCCAACGATGATGGCGCGTGCGCCCACGACCCGGTCGAGGATGGCGGCTGCATCCTCCGCCCAGATCGAAATTGTCCCCTCCTCGAAGCGGCCCGAGCTTTCGCCGTGGCCGCTGTAGTCCATGCGCGCCATCGGCCGGCCGGCGGCAGCGCACCATTCGTCCAGGCGCGCAGCTTTCGTGGAGGTCATGTCGGACCGGAAACCGCCGAACCAGACGACCGGCACGCCGGCGCCCTCCCGCTTGCGATAGGCGATACGGCGCGGGGGTCCTGCATCGGCGATGTCGAGGTGCTGGAGCGGAGGCTGCAATGTCACTGGTCAGTCCGTCGTCGTGCCGGTCAGGTTGTCGAGATAGGCCTCGATCTCTTCCAGACTGGCAGAAAACAGATAGCCCTTGTCACCATAGACATAGGCCATCGTCCTGCCGTTCCGCAGCATGTAACCGCCATGCGCCTGCACCTGCTTGTCCGGCTTCTGGGCTGTCATCAGGTGAAGACCCAGCCGGGCACACAAACGCCGGATGCGGCGCTCGCGCGAGGATTCTGTGTTTTTGCGGCTGCTCATGGGTTCTGGTTGAAGTTCTTGAAGGTAGCGACGCTCATGGCAATATTTCTGAACGTTGGGATGTTCGCGTGAGCATATGCGAGACCGGCATGCATTTCCAGCAAGTGCGGCAGTATTTCCGATTTCGGGAGGCTGGCGGGTCGCGCTGCTGTCAGGCCGGCGCTATCGGGCAGGCGCATGGAGGAATCATTCTTTTGTATGCGGTCAAGCACATAGAGCGCAAGCATGTGCTACAGGAGATAAATTGACTTTATGTGCGATATCACATAAAACCAAATTATCGGCTTATGGCGCATAACGCACCAAGAGGTTTGAGCCATGCAACCTCCCCTCCAGCTCCGCCAGCAGAACATGCTAGCCCGAGATTCCCGAAGCCTGGGAGCGATACTCCGAAGAGCGCGAAAGCTGAAGGGTCTTTCCCAGACCGCCCTTGGCGACATCACGCATCTTCGTCAGGAAACCATATCGCAGATCGAGAGCGGCGATACGGACATGAAACTATCGAGCCTCCTCGCCGTCCTTTCGGCACTCGAACTCGATTTACGGATTGGACCGCGAGAAACCCCTTCCATCCATGATCTGCTGGACAAGCTCTGATGCCTCGAAAGAAGCGGCACGGGCCGCTCAGTATTTTCCAGAACGGGCGCCGGGTCGGCACGCTGCTCAAGGAATCCAGCGGCGCCATTTCCTTTCAATACGCTGAAGACTGGCTTTCTGCCGAGCATTCCTTTCCCGTCTCGCTCTCGCTGCCGCTGCGCGAGGACGCATGGCGCGGCGCGCCGGTCTCGGCCGTGTTCGAGAACTTGCTGCCGGACTCCGACGCCATCCGCAGCCGGGTCGCCGAACGACTGGGGGCGGAAGGCATCGATGCCTACAGCCTTCTTGCGATGATCGGACGTGACTGCGTGGGCGCTTTGCAATTTCTGCCCGAGGATATGCCGCCGCCACTGTCGGGTGAACCCATCTCGGGCGAACTGCTTGAGGACAGTGCTGTCGAGGCAATCCTGAACAACCTTTCCCGAGCGCCGCTCGGCCTCGACCGGGACGATGGATTTCGTATTTCGGTCGCAGGCGCACAGGAGAAAACTGCGCTGCTGCGCCACAACGGCCGCTGGTTGAGGCCGCAAGGAGCCACGCCGACCACCCACATTTTCAAGACCAGGATCGGCCGCCTTCCGGGTGGCATTGATCTGGCAGACAGCATCGAGAATGAATTCTACTGCCTCAAGCTGCTGGAGGCCTTCGGGCTTGCGGTGGCGAAAGTCGAGATCCTCGAATTCGGCCCCACGAAAGCTCTTGCGGTGGAGCGTTTTGACCGCGCCTGGACGCCGGACGGCCGACTGATGCGGCTTCCACAGGAAGACATGTGCCAGGCACTCTCCGTGCCGCCAACGCGGAAATACGAAAGCGAGGGCGGGCCGGGGGTGAAGTCCGTCCTTGACCTGCTCACCGGAAGCTTCACGCCGTCGCGCGACAAATCCGATTTCCTCAAGGCGCAGCTGCTCTTCTGGCTGATGGGCGCGACCGACGGACACGCCAAGAATTTCAGCATCAGGCTTTTTCCGGGCGGCGCTTTCCAGATGACGCCGCTCTACGATGTGCTGAGCGCGGCGCAGGCCTTCGATGCTGGCCAGATCGACAGGAAGGGCATGCGCATGGCGATGGCCGTCGGCGACAAACGGCACTACCGGATGGACGAGATCGCCTTCCGCCACTTCGCGCAGACGGCGAAGGGAACCGGCGTGCGGTTCAGGCTGCTTGTCGAGGAGATTGCTGACGGGGCGGGAGTGGCGCTTGATCTCGCGGCTGAACAGATGCTGGCGGACTATGGAGGAGACCTGCCCGAGCTGATCGGTCGCAGCGTGAGGCAGCGGCTATCGGGTTTGAAGCCATCGGATTTTGGCTAGAAGGTTGCTGGGAGAAAATATCCTTCCCTCGTCATTGCGAGCGCAGCGAAGCAATCCAGCTGACGGTGCGGAAGAGGCCGCAACGAATTTGCGTGAAGCCAGTGTTGAATTGGATTGCTTCGCTATGCTCGCAATGACGATGATGTCGGCAGGCCTTGCCGTCTTCACCTCGCGCCGGGAAACTCTTCAAGATAAACCTCAACAGCCTCGCGCAGGTTGCAAAGCGCCTCCTCGACACTTTCACCCTCGCTCACCGTTCCGGTCTCGGGATTCAGAGCCGTGTAGCCGCCTTCAGGAACGGAGGTGAGGATCGCCGTGACTTGCATTCATCATCTGTTACCACCGGCCGGGGATCGTGACAATTTTGATTACCCCCCTCACTCCCACTCGATCGTCCCGGGCGGCTTGCTCGTGACATCATACACAACCCGATTAACCCCCTTCACCTCGTTGATGATCCGCGTCGCCGTGCGGCCCAGAAACGCCATGTCGTAGGGGAAGAAATCCGCCGTCATGCCGTCCACCGACGTCACGGCGCGCAGTGCCAGCACGTGGTCGTAGGTGCGGCCATCGCCCATGACGCCGACCGTGCGAACTGGCAGCAGCACGGCGAAGGCCTGCCAGATTTTGTCATAGAGGCCGGCCTTGCGGATCTCGTCGAGATAGATCGCGTCGGCCTTGCGCAGGATATCGCATTTCTCAGCTGTCACCTCGCCGGGGATGCGGATAGCGAGGCCGGGGCCGGGGAACGGGTGGCGGCCGACGAAGGCCTCAGGCAGGCCAAGCTCGCGGCCGAGCGCCCTCACCTCGTCCTTGAACAGCTCGCGCAGCGGCTCGACCAGCTTCATGTTCATGCGGGCAGGCAGTCCGCCGACATTGTGGTGGCTCTTGATGGTAACGGACGGTCCGCCCGAGAAGCTGACGCTCTCGATCACGTCGGGATAGAGCGTGCCCTGCGCGAGGAACTCCGCGCCCCCAATCTTCTTCGCCTCCGCCTCGAAGACATCGATGAAGAGCTTGCCGATGGCCTTGCGCTTGGCTTCCGGGTCCGAAACCCCGGCCAGCGCGCCGAGGAACATCTCGCTTGCATCCACCGCAATCAGGGGAATGTTATAGTGGCCCCTAAAAAGCCGCACCACCTCCTCCGCCTCGGCCTCGCGCATCAGTCCATGATCGACGAAGACGCAGGTCAATTGATCGCCAATCGCCTCGTGGATGAGCACTGCCGCCACGGCCGAATCGACGCCGCCGGACAGGCCGCAGATGACGCGGCCCTTGCCTACCTGCGCCCGGATCTTCGCCGTCATCTCGGCACGGTAGGCGGACATCGACCAGTCCGGCTTGATGCCCGCGATCTTCGTGACAAAGTTTGTGATCAGTTGGCCGCCATCCGGCGTATGCACGACTTCCGGGTGAAACATGGTGGTGTAGATGCGCCGCGCCTCGTCACTGGCGATCGCAAAGGGCGCATTTTCCGACGTCGCCTTGACGCTAAAACCCTTGGGGAGCTCCGTCACGCGGTCGCCATGGCTCATCCAGACGGGATAGGTTCCCCCCACCGCCCAAAGTCCGTCGAACAACGCCGATTGTTCCGTCACAAGGACATCCGCCCGCCCGAACTCTGCCGCATGGCCACCCTCCACCGCGCCGCCGAGCTGCACTGCCGTCGTCTGCTGGCCGTAGCAGATGGCCAGGATCGGGAGCCCCGAATCGAAGATCGCCTTCGGCGCGCGGGGCGAACCGGCTGCGGTTACGGAGGCCGGGCCACCGGAGAGGATCACGGCCTGGGGCGAAAGTTTCAGGAACGCCGCCTCCGCCGACTGGAACGGATGGATCTCACAGTAGACCCCCGTCTCACGCACGCGACGCGCGATCAATTGCGTCACCTGTGAGCCAAAATCGACGATGAGGACGGCGGAATGGGGCGTGCTGGACATGCTTCCGCGTTTAGTGCGGATGGCCGGGCTGGGCAACCACCCGCCTTTCGCGTTTCCCACCCGATTGACGGCGTGCCTGCCTCGCGCGCAGTCTGGCCAGCATGAGCCTCAAGCACCAGATCGCCGAAACCTTCGGCACGCCCTGCGCCGTGATCGACCTCGACACGGTGGACCGTAACATCCTGCGCATCCAGCAGATTATGGATGCGGCAGGCGTCGCCAACCGGCCGCATATCAAGACGCACAAGTCGCCTGAACTGGCACGGATGCAGATGGCAGCCGGCGCGAAGGGCATCACCTGCCAGAAGCTCGGAGAGGCGGAAGTGTTCGCCGATGCCGGCTTCGACGATATCCTCATCACCTACAACGTTTTCGGCGCAGAGAAGGAGGCGCGCATGGGCGCGCTGATGCGGCGCACGCCGGTATCGCTGACTGTCGCCGTGGACAACCCCGTGACCATCGCCGGCCTTGCCCGCGCGGGGGCGCTGGCCGGGCGACCTGTGGGCGTCGTGATCGAATGCGACACCGGACGCCGGCGCGCGGGCGTGGAGAGCGTCAGGGAAGCGCTGGAACTGGCACGCACAGTCGCCGCCTCGCCGCATCTCGCATTCGCGGGGCTGATGTTCTACCCGCCCGGCGACGGCTGGCCAACGACACAGCGTTTTCTAGACGAGGCGAAGGCGGGACTTGCCGCCATGGGGCTTTCCCCGGAGATCGTCTCGACCGGCGGCTCACCCAACCTGCCCCATGTCGGCAAGCTAGCGGGAGCGACGGAACACCGCGCGGGCACCTACATCTTCAACGACCGCATGCAGATCGCGGCCGGTGTCGCGACGCTGGAGGACTGCGCGCTGACGATCCTCTCGACCGTGGTCAGCCGTGCGGGCGGCGACAGAGGCATCCTCGATGCCGGGCAGAAGACGCTCACGGCGGATCGCGGCGATCTCGATGGCTACGGTTTCATCATCGAACACCCGGAAGCGCGGATTGCGGGCTATGCCGAGGAGCACGGCTTTCTCGATCTCAAGGCCTGCAACCACCGGCCCGAGGTCGGCGACGTGGTGCGCATCATCCCCAACCACGTCTGCGTCGTCGTCAACATGCTGGATCGGCTGATCGGGGTGCGCGGCGACGAGATCATCGGCGAAATCCCGGTCGCTGCGCGGGGACGCATCACGTGAGGGTCGCCGTCATCGGCCTTGGCCAAATGGGGCTTGGCATGGCGACGACACTTGCCGGCAAAGGCTTTGCGGTCATCGGACATGATGTCTCGGAAGCAGCAGCCACGCGGGCACGCGAGGTCGGCATACCCGTCGCACCGTCGCGCGCGATGGCTCTTGCAGACACGCAGGTGATTCTGCTTTCTCTCCCGCTTGCGGCGCATGTGGCCGAGACGGTCGAGGGACCGGGCGGTGTGCTGGCCAGCGCCGCTCCGGGAACCGTGATCATCGACACCTCGACCTCGGAGGCGGCGGTTTCGCGCCGACTGGCGGCATTGCTTGCACCGCGCGGCATCGATTTCGTGGATGCGCCCGTCTCCGGCGGCCCGGCCGGCGCACGGGCCGGAACGCTGACGGTGATGCTCGGCGGCGCGGTTGAGGCCGTCTCTCGCGCAAGGCCGGCGCTTGACGCCATCGCGGCGAAGGTCATCCACGTCGGCGCCTCCGGCGCGGGCAACGTCGCCAAGCTCGTCAACAACCTGCTGGTCGCGGTCAACCTGTTGACGGTATCGGAGGCGATGCGCTTGTCGGAGGCGGCCGGTGTGCCAACAGCG
>JBOFUS010000764.1:0-4172 GCA_051652685.1 Beijerinckiaceae bacterium | reverse complement strand
ATTGATTTCAAGCCGGATCTTTGCGCCCATTCCCGCTCGAAGATCACCGGCTGCACCCGCTGCCTTGATCTGTGCCCCACGGGCGCGATCATGCCGGCGGGCGACCATGTGGCGATCTCGGCCGAAATCTGTGCCGGTTGCGGCGCATGCGCCGCCGCCTGTCCCACCGGGGCCGCAAACTACGCCCTGCCGAAGACCGATGCGCTGCTGTCTCGCCTGCGTGCGCTGGTAACGACTTACCGCGAGGCCGGCGGTGCAGACGCTGTCGTGCTCTTCCACGACCGTGAACACGGTGCGGACCTGATCGATGCACTCGCCCGCTTTGGCGATGGATTGCCGGCAAATATACTGCCCGTCGAGGTCAATGAAGTGACGCAGATCGGCATCGAAGCCGTCGCTGCCGTCTTTGCATGGGGAGCCGCCGGCGTGCGGTTTCTTTCGCGCGCCAAACCCAAACACGCCATCGACGGCCTGCGCCAGACGCTTGATCTCGCCGACCGGCTGCTGTCGCCGCAGGGCTTCGGCACGGGAGCGATCCGCCTGATCGGGACGGATGATCCCGATGCGCTGGGGACTGCACTCTTCAGCAAGGCAGAGCTTTGCGCCAGCCAGCGCCAATCCGCCTTCCTGCCCATCGGCGGCAAGCGCGATCTGATGACGCTGTCGCTCAGGGAAATGCACGCCGCCGCGCCCTCCCCCGTCGATATAATCGCACTGGACAAGGGCGCGCCTTTCGGCCGGGTGACGCTCGATTCCGAGGGTTGCACGCTCTGCCTGTCCTGTGTTTCCGCCTGCCCTGTCTCGGCGCTGGGCGACAATCCCGACCGGCCGATGCTTACCTTCGACGAGAGCCTCTGCGTGCAATGTGGCCTCTGCGCTGCCACCTGCCCGGAGAACGTGATCACGCTGGAACCGCGCGTGAACTTCGCGGCCTTTGGCGAGAAGCCTATCGTGCTGAAGACCGAGGAACCGGCCCATTGCACCGCATGCGGCAAGGCCTTCGGCGTCCAGTCCACGATTGACCGAGTCGTCGCCAGGCTTGAAGGCAAGCACTGGATGTTCGCCGGCAGCAACACCGACCGCCTGAAGGCGCTGCGCATGTGCGAGGATTGCCGCGTGGGCGAGATGACCAAGGGAAGCTTCGACCCGCACGGAGCACCAGAGCGTGCGCCGGCCAGGACGACGGATGATTATCTGCGCGAGCGGGAGGAGATGGAGCGGCTTCGGGCGGAGAACCGGGGGAAGGCGTAGTGGTTCATCATTGCGAGCGTAGCGAAGCAATCCATCACCACGCTGCGGTAGAACCAGCGCCGGTTTCACGCAAGGCAAGCCGGAGTATTGATTGATTCGATTGTGATTCCGAAAGGCTGCCTGCTACGAGCCTTCCTGTTCCCCCAGGAGCGCATCGTAGTCATGCCCACCATAGAAGACACGACCGATCCGCACCACGTTGTCATCGACCTCGAAGGCGATGGCGACCCGCTTCTCGAAGCCGATAATCCTTAAGCCCCGCCGGATGTCGTCGCGCGCCATGCCTCGCATCGGGAAATCCGAAAGGCGCAGACAGTGCGCGTATCCGCTCGACATAAGCCAAAGCAATCTGAGCATCGGCATTCTTGTCGCGGATGTAGCTGTAGATGCCGAAGAGGTCTTCCTCGGCTACCGGTCTGAATACGACCCTATGCACCATGCAACCGGACCCGCATGTCATCAGCGTAGCGAGCTTCGATCCGCTTCATGACGTCGTCCACCGGAATATCGGGACCGCCAGTGAGAAACGCGTCATTGATCGCGGCTTTCAACACCGCTTCCCTCTCGCTTCGCACCAGTTCCTGATCCTCCAGCAAACGGAGGCCGGCGCGGACGACCTCACTGGCGTTCTGGAAGCGTCCGGAACGCAGCTGATCGTCAATGAACGTCTCGAAGTGGCTGCCGAGGCTGACGTTGGGCAAGGGACGACCTCCGAATGACGCGAAACCTAGAATACCCTGATGTCATTAGATAGCAAGAACCTACCGCGTCACCTTCCCCAGCCAAGCCACCAGCGCCGCCAGATCCTCCTCGTCGGTCACCTTCTGCTCGGGCATCTTTGTGCCCGGCGTCACCTTGGCCGGCCCCTCGCGGAACAGCCGGGCGATCGTCTCCGCGTTCCAGACGATGCCATGCGCGGCGAAACCGGCCGAATACACATAGTCCTTGGCAGTGCCGATCTGCCTGCCAAACACACCGTGCAGCGTCGGCCCGGCGCGGTTGCCGCCGTCGGGCGTGACCGTGTGGCAAGCGTCGCAGGCGCGGAAGACCTGCGCGCCGCGCTCGTTCATAACGGACGCCGGAAAATCGGGCCGGGGCGCGTTGGCGGGTGACAGCGGTTGGCCTGTGGCGACGTTCCATTTGCGGACCATGCGGTCCGCACCACCGGTCAGCAGCATCTTGCCGTCGGGATGGAACGCAAGGCTCCAGACCGGCAGACCGGGGCCAACAAGCGTCGAGACCTCGCGGCCGGTCGCCCGCTCGATGATTTTCACCGCGCCGCGCAGGCCAGCGGCGGCGATCAGGCTGCCGTCGACAGAGACGGCGAGCGAGGTGATCGGCAGTTCCTGCACCTCGACCGCAAGCCGCACGACGCCTTCACCTGACAGCACATAGAGCTTGCCATCCGCCCCGCCGGCGATCAGCTCGCCATCCGGCGTGGAAACAAGGGCGTTGGCGTTGGCCGGCAACCCGACCAGACGGCCACTATCAGCGAAGAATAGCTGCTGTGTGCCAAAGGAAACCACCGTCTCGCCTGCACCGACATGGGCGATCGCGAGCGGGGCTTCCCGCAAGGCAAGACTGCGCACGGGAAAGCGCGCGAGCGTGCCGTCGCTCGTGTCCAGTGTGCGGTCGGCATGGGCGGCGGAAACCATCGGGCCGTGCTGCCCCGCTCCGTAGAGCGACAGCGCCACCACAGGCGCGGCCTTATGGCTCCAGACGCCTTCGGGTTCTGCGAAGTCAAAACGCCAGCCGACAATCCGCCCGTCGTCTCCGGCCGTCACGAAGCGGTCGTTGCCCATGATGCGCACCGCACTCACCGGCCCCTCGTGAAACCGCAACACCTGCTTCGCCGTCTCGCGCTCGAGATCCCAGAGGATCACCGTGGTGTCGAAACTTCCCGTCACCGCCGTCTTGCCATCCGGCGAGATGGCGATGGCGCGTACTGGACCGCCGTGGCCCCGCATCTCGGCCATGGCCGGGGACACAACAAGCGCCAACACCAGCGCCAGCCACCTCATGCGCCGCCCTTGCGGACGACGAACGTCAGGACGCCGTCGTTCGAAGACTGGCTGACCAGCACATCGCCCGTCTCGCGAACAAGGTTCGGAATATCGATCGCCGCCATCGGATCGGTGCAAAGCAGCGTCAACTCTGCGCCAGGCAACAGCGGCTTCAGCGCCTTGCGTGCCTTCAGCGCGGGCAGCGGGCATTTCAGCCCCTTGAGATCGAGCGTTTGCGTTGACATCACGGCGTTGGTGGCGGCTAGACGTCGCTTCGTCAACCGGCCGCATCGCCGCCCCTGCCAGAGCCAAGATGAAACCCGAAGGCTACCTCGTCCAGCCCGACCCGCATGACCCGCGCCTGACGCGGGAGGTGACGGGCGTCGACCATGCCGGCCAACCCGTGACCACCCGCGTCACCGTGGAGCGGGCGCTGACGCTTTATCTGAACAGCCGCGAGATTGTCACGATGATGACCATTGGCGATCATCCGGAAGAGCTGGCGCTCGGCTATCTGCTCAACCAGAACATGCTGAAGCCCGGAGATGCCGTCATGGGCATCGACTACGATGATGATCTGGAAGTCGTCGTCGTGCGCACAGCGCATGAGACGAATTTCGAGGACAAGCTGCGCAAGAAGACACTCACCTCCGGCTGCGCGCAGGGCACCGCCTTCGGTGACCTGATGGAGCAGATCGACCAGGTGAGGCTGCCGGAATCCCGGTTCCGGACCTCCTGGCTCTATCGGCTGACAAGCGAGATCAACCGCACGCCCTCGCTCTATCTGGAGGCGGGCGCGATCCACGGCTGCGTGCTCGCCTTCGAGGACCGGCCGCTGGTCTACATGGAAGACGTCGGCCGCCACAATGCGGTGGACAAGATCGCCGGCTGGATGTTCCGCAACGGTGTCACGGGCGG
>JBOFUS010000763.1:0-6369 GCA_051652685.1 Beijerinckiaceae bacterium | reverse complement strand
GATCAGGCATTCAGCAACTGCTTGGGCGGCTGATTCCTCTCGGAGATCGGACTGGCAACAGCGGCTTGCGCGCCGCCGAGCAACTCCGTCGCAATCTGTGGGTGCGCAGGGGCGAGCGCACCTTCGTCATCGACATCGCTGTGACAGCTGATACTCCGGAGAAATCCGCACGGCTCTCGAACGCGTTCGCGCAGGCGTTCCTCGATGACCAGACGAGCGCCCGCTCGGATCAGGCACGCCGTGCCAGTGGCTCGCTGACCTCGCGCCTGACCGAGCTTCGGGAACGCGTGCGCCTTTCCGAAGACAAGGTAGAGACCTACCGCGCGCAAAAAAGCCTCGTCGGAGCCAGCGGCAAACTGGTTGTTGAAGAGCAGCTTGTCGCGGTCAACAACCAGCTTGCGGGTGCGCGCTCGCGCGTCACCGACGCGAAGTCAAAGCTCGACCAGATCAACAGTATTCGCGGGCAATTGCCAGAGCGAGGCGCGCTTCCCGAGGCGGTGAACTCCAACACACTCGGCATCCTGCGGCAGCAGCTTGGCGAGGCGCAGCGCCGGGCCACCACGCTTGCCGCCTCGCTTGGCCCGCAGCATCCCGAGTATCTCGCAGCGCAATCGACGCTGCGCGATGCACAGCGCTCCGTCTCCGAAGAGATCGGCCGCATCCGTGAAGCCGCGCGGGCAGAGTATGAGCGCGCGCAAGGCAACGAAAAGTCGGTTCTCGCCCAGCTCGAAGAACTCAAGAAGGAAACACTTGCCGGCAGCCGCGACGCCGTCGCGCTGCGCGAGCTGGAGCGGGAGCTTGAAGCCAACCGCGCCATCTATCAGGCGTTTCTCCAGCGTGCGCGGGAGACCGGGGAACAGCAGCTTCTCGACACCAGCAACGTGCGGGTCATCACCCGCGCCGTGCAACCGTTGGAGCGCGTGGGGCCGCAGCGGCGTGTAATGGTGACGTTGGCGGCGTTCGCTGGCCTGGCGCTGGGACTGCTGATTGCAGCGCTCTCGGAGGCGGCCGCATGGATGCGGCGCAAAGGCGAGATCGAGCCGGAAACCGCGGCCATCCGCCAGGCCCGCGACGCAGCACCATTTCAGGGCACCGAACAGCGGGTAACGCAGGAGCAACCGCAGGTTTCCTATGCGCCAGCCCAGCCTTCGTCGGAAGATGACCTGTTACGGCTGCTCCGGGTCATGAGCCGGCTTGAGCAGGCGATGCTGAAGCACGGAACGTCGCGCTGAACCTGAGGCCAAAGACTGCGATCAGAAACGAGAACCAGACCGGGTCCGCGCGGCGGAAAAAGTAGGTCTCGAGGCACATTCCCAAAGCGACGAAAAGCCAGACGGAAAGGCAGAAGGTAGCAAGGAGACGATTGCCATCCTGCGCGGCCGCGTGGTGGAAATCAAAGACAGGTTTCAGCAGAAAGACGTAGACCACCAGGGCCAGACCCGGCAGACCAAGCGTCAACGCGACGTCAAGATAGCTGCTATGGCCGTGGACGATCTTCTCGACAGACCATGCAAGCTCCAGTTTGGATTCGCCAAGAATGGTGGTCGGCGTTTGCCAGAAAGCCTCAAGCCCAAAGCCGGTCCACGGCCGTTCCGCAAGCTTCTCGAAGCCATAGCGCCAGATGTCGAAACGCCCCGTGAAGCTGGGATCCTTCAGGATCGCCTGGTTCAGTGTGGCAATGTCCTCGAACAGAGCTCCACCCAACGTGAGAGTCAGCAACGCGAGGATCGGTGCCAGACAGACGAGCAGGCGGACCGGGAGAAAGCGCATTTTCTCCGCCACCAGCGCGAGAAGGAATGCCATCGGCAACAGGCCAAGCGACGTCTTCGAGTTGGTGAAATACAGAAAAACCACGCCGCCAAGCAGAAGTGCCAAACCAACCCAACGCTTGCCCTCACGCAATGCATAAATGCCAGTCAGCGCAAGGATGCCCATCATCGCCCCAGCGCCATTCTTGTGGTCGAAATGCCCCTTCCAGGAACCGGAATGCTCCGGCTCAAAGGGATCAAAATCAGTATGCTTCCCAATATCCGGCAGCAGAATGACCCCGGCCCAGGCAAGGACGAGCGTTGCCAGTGCGACGCCGAAGAGCAGAATCCGGAACTGCCCGATATCGCGCGGCAGCACGAACAGGCTGGCAGCCAGGAACATGATGATCGTCGAGAACGCGAAGGCGCGCTGCGATATCGCGGGCTCTGTTGATCCGATCACGCAAAACAGCATCCATGAAAACAGCAACAACCACGACGGTTGAAGCAGCGGCAGGAGCGCCCTGCGATCAAGCATGCAGAGCGCCACGAAAGACAGCGCTGCCAGCCCGGAATAGGCAAGCTGATTGACGATGTCGCCGCCAGTTGCAGGCTCCTCCGGCGAGACCACCTGAAATGGCCTCGTCGATATCCAGACGGACAGCGCGATCAGGACGAAGAGCGTCGCACGGAATGCCTGGCGTAACTGTGCTTCAGCCGCCGGCGTCGCGAGTGCGTCAAGGCGGCCTTCCGTCGTCGCCATGAATCAATTCTTCTCCGGATGGCGGTACTGCTCGATGCGGTAGCCGAATTCGGCGAGAAGCCGCCCTGCCGCGATCATCATATGGTAGCTTCCAGCGTATGCGGAGCCGGTCTCACGCCAAAGCGCCAGTGTGCGGAAAGGTGATGCCACCAGCAGGGCCAGGCTTTTTGCCAGGACCTTGAAGCGGCCCGCAACACCAGGGTTGTGCTTGCGCTGGATCAGTGCCGAAATCAGGCCATTCCGCAGGGATCGTGCCGTAATCCAGCTGCGCTCGGTCCGCCGGGCGGGAACCGTCTCGACGACGACCGCATCCGCCGCCCAGCGGAAGCGGAAGCCCCTCTCCCGGCAACGGGTGAAGAAGTCCGTGTCGCCGCCTCCGAGAAAATTGAATCGCGGGTCCAGCCAATCCGGGGACATCTCGCGCAGGACTCTTGCCGCGATCAGGCAGTTGCCGGTGCTGGTGATCAGTCCCGCCGCGCCACTTCTGTGATGGGTTGGCCGGAACACAGGATGGGATGCGTAGCGCCGTGCGCCCTCTCCATCGTCAAAAAGCGGCTTCTGCGGACCACCGACGATGTCAGCGCCGCCACCCTGGACGGAAGCGGACAGCAACCACGAGAGCCAATCCGGTTCAGCGACCTCATCGTCATCGATGATCGCGATGTGTTCAAGAGCGGGAAACGCTGCAAGCGCTGCTCCAAAGCCGGCATTGTAGGCGTTGCAGTTGCCCTGGCGAGGCTCCACGACGAGCAAACCATGCGCCTCGCCCGCCTCGAACATCGCGTGCACAACTCTGGCACCCTCAAGGCCAGCGGCGTGGTTTTCCACGACGACAGCCACGAAAGGACAACCCGGCGACTGTCTGGCGACCGAGGCAAGTGTCCGGCAAAGGTGCTCAGGACGCTTGTAGGTTGGAATAACAACGGCGAGTTTGATCGCGTCCGGATCGAGGTGCGGCGAGACATGGTCGACGGACCAGATCTTCGCATCGATCAATGGGGCTTCCGGTTCAGACACACGATCTGGATAACTGAATCGTTTGCGTTTTCCCAGTGATTGCCGTGCTTAAGGTTGACGCGACGGCTTTCGCCCCTTGCACCGATGCCCTACGACGTCCCGGTACTTCCATGCGCCTTGCCCTCGTCACATCCCTGCTTCCGCCTGACCGGCCTGATACTGGCTTCGAGATCGCGACCGCCGCGATCCTCGCGGCGCTGCGGGATGTTGGCTGCGAGGTCGTCAGTTTCGGCTATCGAAGGCCAAACGACACATCGGCAGAGCGGGACGATGTGATCTGCCTCGGACGCTTCGAGATCGAGAATGCGCGTGCCAGTGGCTTCCAGAAGGCGCAATGGGTCGGCCAGAGCCTGGCGCGCGGCTTGCCCGTTATCAGTGCAAAGCTCGCCGCGCACGGCAAGGTAGCATTACATTCTGCGTTGGCCCGCCACGGGCCTTTTGACGGCGTGCTGATCAACGGCGCGCCGGTCGCTGGCGCTTTTGCAGACCTGATGCAGGCGTATCCCGCGATCCTGATTGCACATAATCAGGAGAGCCTGTCTGCGCGGCAGAACGCTGAAGACGCGTCGGGCGTCATGCGCAGTCTCTATCGGCGCGAGGCAGACCTTCTTGCGGTCATCGAGGAGCAGGCGGTCCACGATGCCTGCTTCGTGTGGTGTCTTGCGGAGGAAGACCGGATCGCCTTTGGCCCGGCAGCGGCCGAGAAATCACTTGTCATGCCGCTGACTGGCGTTTCGACGTCTGAGCTGCCGAAGGTCGAGATCGCCTATGACATTGGAATGATCGGCACATGGACCTGGCGGCCGAACCTGATCGGATTGCGCTGGTTCCTCGACAAGGTGTCGCCACTGCTGCCGGCGGATATCACGGTCGCCATTGCCGGGCGACTTCCGGATGGGCTTTCCGCGCCTGTAAATGTGAAACTGCTTGGCCGCGTCGATGATGCGGCTGCCTTCGTCTCCTCCTGTCGCGCCATCGCTCTGGCCAGTCGGGCCGGTACCGGCGTGCAACTGAAGACGATCGAGACTTTCGAGTTGGGCATGCCAAGCGTTGCCACGCGACTGTCGATCAGGGGTGTTGGCAATCTACCGCCGAACTGTCTGGTCGCGGACGAACCTGTTGCTTTTGCCGCATCGCTTTCAAAGCTGGTCGGCGATCTGAGGGCCGAGCGGGCGACACGGGCGAATGGGAAGCTCTTCGCTGCCGACAGGCAGCGCGCCATGAGAACCGCAGCGCTCGCCGGCATGATGGCCGTGACGGGATTCACGCGCAAAGCGTGATACGTGAGCGGCAATTAAGGTAAAGCGCCAGAAGCAGGAGCCGCTACAGCTGATTGCTGATATCTTCCCCTCATAACAGAGATCGCTATTTCGGGAGGGCGTTTTGAGCGGGCTGGCCATCAACGCTACGACGGATTTCGGGCAGACCACCTCTGGCGCAGACGCAGGTGTCACGCTGGAACGGGATCTCCTGCTGTTTGGCGGAACGACCGAGTTGTTCCTGCTGGTTCTTCGTGAAAATCCCGCCGCAGCACTCCGGCTCCTGATTTCCGGCCCGTCGGCGTTCCCCACCCCTCCATTCGCCATCAGCGCCCTGCGTTTTGATCAGGCACGCGTGGCAACGCTTCGCGCCCGGATGGAAAACGGCGAAGATGTTCGCATCGGCAGCAGCTGGCCCGAAGGTTGGAAACAGGAAGCGCTGGGCCATCTTGGCCTTTTGCGTCAAACCAACGGCACACTTTTGCCAGGAGCTGCGGAAAGCGGTGTTCCGCCCGCCACCTCCCGTCCATTCTGGATCGCCTGCGCCAAGGCGCTGCGCCTGCACCAATGGTCGAAAAATGTCCTGATTTTTGTCCCTCTTGTCATGGCACATCAGGTCCTCAATCCGCAGGTGGCGATGAACGGCCTGCTCGCCTTCATCTGCTTCGGACTGGTCGCTTCATCCATCTATCTGCTCAACGACCTGATGGATCTCCGGCAGGACAGGCGCCACCCAAGCAAGCGCCGGCGACCCTTCGCTGCTGGCGATCTGTCGCCGGCTTCCGGGCTGCTGGCCATTCCGGGACTGCTCGGGCTCGCCGCGATCATCGCACTGCAGCTTCCGCGCATGTTCATCTTCGTGATGGCCGCCTATGTGACGCTCAATATTGCCTATACGTTTTACCTGAAGCGCAAGCTCCTCGTGGATGTCCTTGCCCTGGCGGGAGCTTACACACTCCGCATCCTGGCCGGAAACGCAGCCGGGCCGATCGAACTCTCGAACTGGCTGCTGGCATTCTCGCTTTTTCTGTTTCTCAGCCTCGCGTTGGTCAAGCGCTACATCGAGCTTGATACAGTGGAGGACGAAGATCCTGATCCCAAGCGCGTCATGGGCCGCGGCTATCGCCGGTCGGACCTCGACATGATTTCGCAGCTGGGCGTGGCAAGCGGCTTTTCGGCCGTGGTGGTCCTGGCCTTGTTCGTTGAGGGCGCGGGCAGGTCCGGGCTCTACAGCCACCGCGAAATGATCTGGCTGGTCTGCCCGATCGTGCTCTACGTGATCGG
Source organism: Beijerinckiaceae bacterium (assembly GCA_051652685.1). Taxonomy (GTDB): domain Bacteria; phylum Pseudomonadota; class Alphaproteobacteria; order Rhizobiales; family Beijerinckiaceae; genus JADCCX01. Next base: position 298 of record JBOFUS010000763.1, on the reverse strand, counting down.
CCGGATCTGGGTGCTCGCCAAGCGGCGCGAGCTACCCGACGATCCGATCATGTTCATTCTCAGGGATTGGCGGAGCCATCTGATGGGCGTCGCCGTCGCTGCAATCTTCCTTCTTGCCGTATGATCACGGACCAGACCTTGGCAGGATATCGCTCGTGGGGCGGTGTCGCTCCTGTCATTGACGGTGTCTTTCGTCCGCGATCCCAGGACGAGATCGTGCTGCCGGAGGGCAACTGGCTGGCGCGCGGTGCGGGGCGAAGCTATGGCGACAGCTGTTCGCCAGATGGCGGCGGCTTGA
>JBOFUS010000762.1:0-1774 GCA_051652685.1 Beijerinckiaceae bacterium | reverse complement strand
GCGCTCACCGGGCAGTTGCGCGGCTCGGCCGATCGGCTGGACAGCGTGCTGGCGGCGGCGCAGAAGTTTCTGGGTGCCAACGAGGGCGCGGGGCAGAGCGCCTTTGGCGAGATTGCCGAGACGGCAAAGTCCTTCCGCGTGCTTTCCGACCAGCTGCAGGTGCGCGCCGTCGATTTCACCGAGATGGCAAAGAGCATCGAGAAGCTCGCCCGCAATCTCGATCTGCGCACTGCCCAGATTACCGCCGGCATCAACAAGCTGACCAGCGGCGGCGGGCGCGACTTTGAGGCGCTCGCGGCGGAAACCCGCCGTGCCGTCTCCGAGGTCAATCGGCTGGCGCGGGGCCTTGCGCGCGATCCCTCGCAACTGATCACCGGTGGCCGCCCGGCGGTTCCGGAATACTCGGGCGCGCGGTGACGTTTTCCATGCAGCGACGCGACGTTCTTCTCGGCCTCTCCACGCTGGCGCTTGCTGGCTGCGGCGGCGGGCCGGCCCCGTCCACGTTCGATCTGTCATCCACCCGGCCACGCGCCAGTGGTCGCGGTGCCACGCTGGTGGTGGCGGAGCCGACAGCGGTCTCCGCACTGGACAGCGAGCGCATCGTCGTCAAGGCCGCGACCGGCGAACTGACCTATCTGCCCCGCGCGCAGTGGTCTGACAGGCTGCCTCGGCTGGTGCAGGCGCGCCTCATCCAGAGCTTCGAGAACGCGGGCCGCGTGGCGGTTGGCCGCCCGGTGGACCGGCTGTCAGGCGCGTTCAACCTCGTGCTCGACATCCGCGCCTTCGAGGCGCGCGAGGCGTCAAGGGATGCCGTAGTTGAGATCGCAGCCAAGCTCGTCACGGCCGCCGGCGGCGAGGTGCGTGCGGCGCGGCTGTTTGCGGCGGCGGTGCCCGTGGGCGGCATCGACGGGCAAGGCGTGAGCCGCGCGCTGGATGCAGCGCTGGCGCGCGTGCTGGCGGATATCGTGGGCTGGGCAGGCTGACCCTCATCATCGCCGCACCCCCTTCTCCCCTTGCGGGAGAAGGTGCCCGCCGGATGGCGGGCGGATGAGGGGTGGCAGTCAACGCTGTCGAAGCAGTTCCAGAATACGTTGCACCGCAATCTCCGGCGATCCGACGACAAGCTCATCTTGCAATCGCAATACCTTGAATCCTTGAGTTCGAAGCCAACGATCGCGCTCCTGATCGTGCGCGCGCTGTGCCTCGTCGGCATGATGCGGGCCAGCTGACTCAACGATCAGCCGCGCTTCGAAACACACGAAATCGGCGATGTACCGCCCCAGCGGCACCTGCCGGCGGAACTTGTAGCCAATCCTCCTGTCCCTCAGTGCGTTCCAAAGCGCGCGCTCTGCCCGGCTCGGTGCGGCGCGCTGTGTTCGTGCAAAGGCTGTCGGAGAAAGGCGGGTCAAGCGTTGATGATTGTGAAATCATGCTTTCTGTCAGGTCCGGAAAACCCCTCATCCGTCAGGCTCCGCCTGCCACCTTCTCCCGCAAGGGGAGAAGGAGGAGCGCGCCCTTTACCCCTCGTGCGAGGCGGTCGGATGAGGGTCAGCACCCACCTGAAAAGCATTAATAATAACAAACGCTAAAGAACGCAAGTATCTGAAATAGCGTCATAATTTTCCAGATAAATTTCTTAAACCACCCGATTCACCCAATCCTCATGATGAATATTTCCGCGAGGGTAAGCCTACCTGCCGCGTAACCACGTTTCCTAACGCCTGTTTACGATTGGCCTGCGAGCTTCTGCGTCGTCAAGCCGGGAGCAGAACGC
>JBOFUS010000761.1:0-7589 GCA_051652685.1 Beijerinckiaceae bacterium | reverse complement strand
CGCTTTGACGAGGCCGCGTTCCGCCTTGCCCAGATCGTCCACGACAGCAATGCGCCTGTGACGCCCGTGCTCTTCACGTGGCCGTCGTGGGGTTCGCTTGCGTCCTACCCCTATGACCGGGAGAGCGCGGCCATTTCGCGCGACGGCCTTGAACGCGTGCTGACCGCACTGGCCATCGATCCATCGGTGTCGCAGGTCACTGTCCTCGCCCATTCGATGGGCGGCTGGCTGACACTGGAGACGTTCCGGCAAATGGCGATCCGCAACCGCACCATTTTCCCCAAAATCACCGACGTGATGCTGGCGGCACCTGATGTCGATGTCGACGTGGCGGCCGCGCAGGGCCGGGCGTTGCAGGCGGCAACAAGAAAACCACGCATCACGCTTTTCGTTTCCGGAGACGATCGTGCGCTCGGCGCGTCGCGGCTGCTGTGGGGAAGCCAGGACCGGCTTGGATCGCTCGATGCCCACAAGGAGCCCTACCGGACCAACCTGAAGAACAGCGGCGTCGAAGTGATCGATCTGACGTCCGCCAGCGCCGGTAGCGGTGGCGATTCCCTTCACCACGGCAAATTTGCCAGCAGTCCTGCCGTTGTTAAGCTGATCGGCGGCCGGCTGGCGAGCGGCCAGCAGCTGCAGGGGGAGTCGGGCGTCGGAGAGCGTTCCGGCGCGTTCCTGCAGGGAACCGTGCGGGTGATTGGAGATGTCGTCACCGCACCATTGCGTGTCGGCGAGCCCGGACAGCCAGAATCGGGGGCCAGCGCAAGCGGCAAGCTCGATTGACGCCGGCATCATGAGGCCGCCCGTCATTTCCCCACCTGAACGGTCGCAAAGGCGATTGAGCCCTTCATTCGCCGCGCGTTGGTCCGCTGCCCGATCAGCGCCATCAGCACAGGCCCCAGCGCAAATTTTCCCGCCTGCGCTTTCTGTGTGAGTGCCCGCAGGTAGCCACCCGGCGACCTGATCGCGGGGGAACCGTTGACCACCACTTTGACAGTTCCGTGCGCCGGTCCGGATACGGTTTCCGCTTCCGACGAATGAACGGATTTCTGGAGTATTGCCGCCACAGCCACATGGGCATCCATTTCGCCCAAGGCCTCCCGCGCCTCTTGCCACGCGTCAGGACTGATGCCGATCATGGGTCGAACAAGACGGGCCGCTTCGAAGAAATCCGGCCAGTTCCGCACCTCGCCACCTGGACCATAGTCCTCGATATCCTTGCAGGCCTCCAGGACGAGACCCAGCGGTAGCTGCACAACATCGATTGTCGGCGGCTCCAACGCCTCGTGGACAGTTTCTTCTTGCGTAGCAGGTTCAGATTCGGAGGGGGTTAGGTTTTTTGAATTTGTTATATGCCGGCTGAAAACGCCGGCATTGCCGGTATTTTCTTGCCGAACTTGCAATGTTTCCAGCAGTTTGGCGACGCCCTGCCGAAGGCCGCTAAGCTTATCCGCGACAGACGCTGTTTCGGATATCGTGCCCAGACGCCGCAAGGGGGTCAGCAGCCCAAGAAAGGCAATGCGAGCCCCTTCAAGGGGAACTTCTAGCCCTTCCTCGATCCCGAGCGCGATCATCTTTGCAATATCGCGCCGATACAAGGACACGCGTTCACGGAGCAGGAGAAGTTCGCGCCGCTCGCGCCTCACCTGCTCCGCCAGCGCTTCAAACTCGCTTGCTCGCGCCACGAGCGGCGTCAGATCAAAACCGAAGGCGTCGGTGAACCTTTCCTGGCCCAACGGGTCCTTGCGTGCGTAACGCTTCCCGTTGGGGCTATCGCGTCGGATGATCAGTCCAGCCGCGACAAGCGACGCCAGATGGTTGCGCAGTGTCTTCTCCGCCATGCCATGCGCACGCAGCGAAAGCTGTCGGTTGGAAGGGAAAACCACAAGATCGCAGGATGATCCCATCCCTTCGTCATCTGGCGCATCGCCGGCAGCCGGTTCGTCTGCCCCGGGCACCGGGCAAGGAAGCGTCAACGCCGTCTCCGGATGAAAGCTCAGCAGTGCATTCAGCACGCCGAGGCTACGGTCGGAGATGCCGAGCCCTTCCCGGGCTTCGGTAAGGTGGCGGAAGATCGCCCATTTGTTGACAACGACGGGCGCGTTCGAGCCTGATCGCGTTGCCTCACGCAGGGCCTCCTGCGTTTTTGCCTGTGCCTCGATCATGCCAAGCGTCAGCGTTCGCTGCCCGAAGGGCGTCGTCAGTGTGTGCAGACTCATGTCTTTGCCTTCATCAGACAAAGAAAAAGGGCGCGTCAGAACGACGACCGACTCTTGACAGTGATTCGCGAAAGTGGGATTCTCTGGTTGCTGAGACGAGAGAAGGGCTTCCGGGCGGAAACGTCTGGGGGCCTTTTTTCTTTGCGGTCGATGCTCCTCTGTTGAACGTCAGTTACCGCGGCGTCGGGTCGGCGATTGTTCGTCCGCGTCCAGAAACCGCGCATAGAGATCCGGCAACTCGCGCACCAGATAGTCGGCAAAGGCGATGTTCGCCCCACGGTCGACGACGAGATTCAGCTGCCGGTCCGTCTCCTTGATCCGGGCCAGCACCTGACCTTCCGGTCCCTTGATATCCATGCGGAAAGGGACTTTCGTCGCCGCGACCACCGGTGAGTGGCGCGCTGTTTCCAGTGCTGCTGCAAACCGCGCGTCACTGTCGATCCGCGCAAACTCGGGCGGCTCGACAAGTGCCTGCACGCGTGCGGCGGATTCAGAATTTGCCAGCCTTTCAGCAAGCTCCTGCCATCGGAACCGCCCCGCCTTCGGAGCCCGGCCGATGGCGCGGGCCACCCGCCATGGGACGGCCCGCGCCACTGCCATCAGCTTTGACGCCTCGGCCTTGTCGATTGCCAGAGCCTGCTGGATCACACTGCGGGACCGTCCGGCTTCTTCCAGCCTGAGTGCAAAAAAAGCCCGCTCGATGAAACTGAGATCCTCGCGCGCGGCGTTCTCGACACCTTGCGCCAGCACAAGTTCATCATCCTGCAATGGACGGATGAGCGCGCGTACCTTGCGACCAAGTTCGCGGGCGGCGCGGATCCTGCGATGTCCATACGCCGTCTGGTAGCGCCCGGGGTGCGCAGGATGGGGACGAACGAGGGTCGGAACCTCCTGGCCGCGCTCGCGGATGGAGTCGAGGAGCGCACGAAAAGACGGTTCGTCATCAGACGGAAAGCGATCCGCAAAAGGCGACGGGTCGATCAATGCCGGATCAAGCTCGACGATGCGCTCGGAAGCCGCCATCTCGCTGCGCAACGCCTCGTTCTCGCGCTCGATCTCCGAGAACGTACCACGGATGGCATTGACTGCGCCGGCCGTGACGCGAAGCGGCTCTGCCTGCCCGTTGTCAGCTGACAACACCTCCGGCGCCGGTTGCACAAAAAGCGATCTGATCCTGTCTGTGCGCTTGTTCATCGACCCCAGACCCTTGCCATGAGCGACAGCACCTCGGCATTGACGGCATCGACAGAGTCAGCTGCACGCTCGTAGGCCACACGCCCGACCACGCCCTTCTCGAGCTCGTAGAGCGATTGTTTCGTCAGGCCCGCATTGGCGATGGCGGTGGACTTCCACGCCATTGCGTTCAGCACATCCTCACCAAACAGATTGCGCAGCAAAGCGACAATCTGCGCCTCTGGAACATCATTGGGGTCATGCCGCGTGATGACGTAGCGGACAAAGTCATAGTCAAGCCGGCCTCCTGCTTCCTCGATGACCGTCATCACGTCGGAGGTCATCAGCAGGAACTGGCTCATGGAGGCCACGTCAACCATCTGGGGGTGGACAGTGACAAGCAATGAAGTGGCAGCGTTGAGCGCCCCCATGGTCAGATAGCCAAGCTGCGGCGGGCAATCGATCACCACCACATCGAAATCTTCGGCAACGGACTGGATCGCTGCGTTGACACGGCGGAAGAACAGCTCGTGTCCACGCGCTCCTCGCTCCATCATCGCCCGGGGCGTGTGATGTTCGAACTCCATGAGTTCAAGATTGCCCGGAACAAGCGAGATGCCTTCAAAATAGGTGGGGCGAACCACCTCTTGCATCGGTCGACGACGCTCGTCATAGCGGATCGCGCCATACAGCGTTTCGCCGTCGCCGATGTCGAACTCCGGCTGGTAGCCGAACATCGATGACAGCGACGCCTGTGGGTCCAGATCAACGGCAAGCACGCGATGCCCGCGCAACGCAAGATACTGCGCAAGATAAAGCGCGGTCGTGGTCTTCGCCGAGCCACCCTTGAAGTTGGCAACCGCCAGCACCTGAAGCTTCTCACCCGGCCGCCGGTGCGGCAGGAAGCCCAGCGCCTCACGCGGGCGAACGCTCGCCAGATACCGGCGCAACTCACTCACCTGCGCCGGCGTGTACGAACGTCGGCCGCCGGAACCCGTTGAGGGTATCGGACCAAGGCCATCCAGCGACAGCTGACGCAGATAGCCGTCGGACACGCCAAGAACCCGCGCAACTTCGCCCGATGAAAACGAACGCAGGCTCTTGCGTGCGGTGGGGGGAAAGAGAGTGGAACTCAGGCTGCGCAACTGCTGGGACAAAACGGTGGCATGGCGCGCAATGCGTCCGAGCCCGCTTCCCTGCGTTGTTGTGGCAGTGTCGTTCAAAACAGATCCTTTCAAGACGGCTATGGAGCGTCAAACGCTGCAGAACCGTTTTCAGAGAAAGCCCCGATTCTGCGTCGGACGCAAGCAAAACAGGGTTAACGGAATCTTTCACCCGAATTTCGCATGGACGATTGACTGCCAGCAATCGTTGTCAGCTGACAACGGCATAATCGCCAGCGACGCTGCTGGACCTGAATTCCGCCGCGCCTCGCCGTGGTCATGGCGGGCCGTGTGATCGCACGCAGCGCGCCGCGCATCTCCAGCCTCACATTGCAGGGGAGGCCAAGCGACGTCTTTCCATTCGACGACGCGCCAAAAGCCGGAGCCCCCTGAAGTCGCAAGGCGCGAAGGATATTTGGCACGCTTCTTGTTGCACTACCGCATGAGCCATCCAGCCGGCTCGTTTAGCAGGATCAAGGAAAGTCCCCGATGTCCGACCTTCGCCAAAAGCCCGCAACCGTGATCAGCCGCCGCACGGCAGTCGGCAGCATCTCCGCCGCATTGGCCGCGAAAGCGCTGTTTCCATCGGGCGTTTTCGCTCAGGTCACTGGCCCGGAAGTCAAGGGTACCCGGCTTGGCTATATCGCGCTGACGGATTCCGCGCCGCTGATCATCGCCAGGGAGAAGGGCATGTTCACGAAATACGGACTGCCCGACATGGACATCGCGAAGCAGGCATCCTGGGGGGCCACACGCGACAACATGGCGCTCGGGCTGGCACGCAACGGCATCGACGGCGGGCATATCCTGCGCTCGAAGGCGCATCTTTATGCAACCGGCGCGGTGATGCCCAACAATCAGCCGCTGCCGGTCTACAACATCCTCAACCTCAACGAGAATTGCCAGGGCATCTCGGTTTCCAACGAATACGCCAGTCTTGGCATCAAGGCCGACGCCTCGCCGCTGAAAGAAGCTTTCGCGAAGAAGAAAGCCGCCGGCAAGGAACTGACCGCCGCAATGACCTTCCCCGGCGGCACGCATGATTTGTGGATCCGCTACTGGCTCGCGGCCGGCGGCATCGATCCCGACAGCGACATCAAGGTGATCACCGTGCCACCGCCGCAGATGGTGGCGAACATGAAGGTCGGCAACATGGACGTGTTCTGCGTCGGCGAGCCGTGGAATGAACAACTGGTCAACCAGAACATCGGCTACACGGCAGTCACCACCGGCGAGCTGTGGATGCGCCATCCAGAGAAAATTCTGGGCATGCGCGCCGAGTTTGTGGACAAGAACCCCCAGGCGACGCAGGCCATCCTGATGGCGGTGATGGAAGCCCAGATGTGGTGCGAAAGGCCTGAGAACAAGCAGGAAATGGCCGAGATCGTCTCACGCCGGCAGTGGTTCAACGTGCCTGTCGCCGACATCATCGGCCGCATCAGGGGCGAGATCAACTACGGCGGCGGCCGCAAGGTCAATGATCCAACGCTCGCCATGACTTTCTGGGGCAAGGCGGGCGAGACGTCCTATCCATGGAAGAGCCTCGATACCTGGTTCGTGGCAGAGAACATCCGCTGGGGAAAATTCCCGGCGACGACCGACATCAGGAAGCTCGTCGACCAGACCAACCGCTCGGATCTCTGGAGCGAGGCGGCGAAGACACTCGGCATCGCTGGCGCGCCAACCGGCGACTCGCGCGGTGTCGAGACCTTCTTCGATGGCGTGAAGTTCGATCCCGCCGATCCGCAGGCCTATCTCAGGGCGCTGAAAATCAAACGCGTTTCCGCGTGAGGAGCCGGGCCATGACGGAGCGGGTCCTGATCATTGGCAACGGCATGGCGAGCGTGCGCCTTGTCGAACGGTTGCTGAAACACGGCGCTGGCCGCCACGCCATCACCGTGGTGGGGGCGGAGCCGGAGCCCGGATACAACCGCGTTCTGCTCTCCGCGCTGCTGGCGCAGGACGTGACGGGCGCGGACATCGTGCTGCGCGGCCGCGACTGGTATGCGGACAACGGCGTCCGGTTGATCACGGGCGCCGCTGTCGATTCTCTCGACGCGGCGGCAGGCAGCGCAAGGCTCGCCACGGGTAAAACGCTCGCCTTCGACCAGTGCATCTTCGCGACCGGCTCGCACCCCGTCAAACTGCCGATTCCAGGCATGGACAAGAAGGGCGTCATCGCCTTCCGCGATCTTCCGGATGTCGCCACCATGGAGGCGGCGGCCATCGGCCAACACAGGGTCGCCGTCATCGGCGGCGGACTGCTTGGCGTGGAGGCCGCCTATGGCCTCGCGCGGCGCGGCGCGGACGTGACGCTCGTGCATGTCATGGACCGGCTGATGGAGCGCCAGCTTGACGCTCCGGCGGCGGACATCCTGCGCAAGGCGCTGGCCGCGCGCGGCGTCAAGGTGCTGCTCGGGCGGCAGACTGTTGCCGTCACCGGCGGGGATCACGCGGATGGGCTGGTGTTTGCCGATGGCGAGCAGCTTGCTGCGGATCTGGTCGTTTGCGCTGTGGGTGTTCGCCCGAATGCCGATCTGGCGAAGGCGGCGGGTCTGGCGGTCAACCGGGGAATTGTCGTCGACGACCGGATGGGGGCAAGCCTTGCCGGTTTTCACGCCATCGGCGAATGCGCTGAGCATCGCGGCATCGCCTATGGTCTCGTGGAACCTGCCTATGCGCAGGCGGAAACGCTGGCGCGGCGACTGGCGGGCGAAGGGGCGGTTTTCGAGGGGCTGACTCTTGCCACCAACCTCAAGGTCTCGGGACTTCCCGTGTTCTCGGCAGGCGCGTTCATGGGAGGTGAAGGACTCGAAACGGCCACACTGGCTGACCGGGGCAGGGGCCGCTACCGCAAGCTTGTGTTCAACGGCGCGCGCCTCGTCGGCTGCGTGCTTGTGGGCGAGGCGGATGACGCGCTCTGGTATCTCGATCTCATCCGCCGTGGCGTTGATGTCGAAACAGCACGCGGGCTTCTGATCCATGGCCGCGCCTTCTGCGAGGACGCGCTCGACGAGGCCAGCGGCCGGCAGGC
>JBOFUS010000760.1:0-1185 GCA_051652685.1 Beijerinckiaceae bacterium | reverse complement strand
CGAAAGGCGTGGTGCTGACGCACGGCAATATCCTCGCCAACACGCGACAGATTTTTGCCCACGGCGTCGATATCCTGAAGCCGGAAGACATCGTGATGAACCCGCTGCCGGTCTTCCATTCCTACGGGCTGACGGCAGGATTCATGCTGGGCGTGCTCCACGGCATGAAGGTCGTGCTCTATCCCAGTCCGCTGCACTATCGCGAGGTGCCCCGGCTGGTGGGCAAAACCAAGGCCACGATCCTATTCGGGACGGACACGTTTCTGGTTGGCTATGCCCGTGCGGCCGACAAGGACGATCTCAAGAGCGTCCGTTTCGTCATCACAGGCGCGGAGCGGGTGAAGGAAGAGACCCGCCGCCTCTGGGACCCCTTCGGCACAACGATTCTCGAAGGCTACGGCTGCACGGAATGTTCGCCGGTGCTCGCCTGCAACACGCCGGCGATGATGAAGAACGGCACTGTCGGCCGCCTGCTGCCTGGTCTCAACTGGCGTCTGGAGCCCGTGCCGGGCATCGAGGAAGGCGGGAAGCTGATGGTGCAAGGCCCCAACATCATGGCTGGATACATGCTGGCCGACCGGCCGGGCATTGTGGTGCCGCCTGATGGCGGCTGGCACGACACGGGTGATATCTGCACGATGGATGATGACGGCTGCCTTGCGATTCGCGGCCGCGCCAAGCGCTTCGCCAAGCTTGGCGGCGAAATGGTGTCTCTGGCTGCCATCGAGACCATGGTTGCTGACCTCTGGCCCGGCGTGAACCATGTGGCGGTCTCATTGCCCGATCCGCGCAAGGGCGAGCAGATCGTGCTCGTCACCGAACGCGGCGATGCCGACCGGGCGGCGCTGTCGGCACACGCGAAGGCCAACGGCTTCCCTGAGCTCTGGGTGCCCCGCGCCATCCTCGTGCTGGAGCAGATCCCGGTGCTGGGCAGCGGCAAGATCGACTATGCCGCCACACAGGAAGAGGCGGCCAGCAAGCGGGCGCTGCTGTAGGCAGTCTTGCGAGGCTCAAGGCTTCAGAAAGTGGCAAATCCGCGGCTGACACGCTGGCGTCGCGCGGCTAGAACCGCTGGTGGTATGGCCGCTTGGTGGAATTGGTAGACACAAGGCACTTAAAATGCCTCGGGCTTCGCCCGTGCGGGTTCGAGTCCCGCAGCGGCCACCATGCATCGGGTAGTGGCCT
>JBOFUS010000759.1:0-1102 GCA_051652685.1 Beijerinckiaceae bacterium | reverse complement strand
TGACGGCACAGGACGTCATGAACAACGCGGTGCGCACCATGGTCGAGGCGATGGCCGCGACGCAGGGCGGCACGCAGTCGCTCCACACCAACAGCCTCGACGAGGCGCTGGCGCTGCCAACTGACTTTTCAGCCCGCATCGCCCGCAACACGCAGCTTCTGCTCCAGCAGGAAAGCGGCACGACACGGATAATCGATCCCTGGGGCGGCAGCTACCACGTCGAGCGCCTGACGGCCGATCTCGCGGCCCGCGCCTGGAACCATATCGAAGAGGTCGACAAGTTGGGCGGCATGGCAAAGGCCATCGAGGCCGGAATCCCGAAACTCCGCATCGAGGAGGCGGCGGCGATGCGGCAGGGCGAGATCGACAGCGGCCGGCAGATCATCGTCGGCGTCAACCGCTATCAGCCCCTCTCGGAGCCTCCGATTCCGGTCATGAAGGTGGACAATGCAGCAGTGCGCGCCGCCCAGCTTGCCAAGCTGGCGCAGTTGAAGGCCGCCCGCGATCCGGCGGAAGTAGAGCGCCGGCTTGCGGCGCTCACGGCCGCCAGCACGGCCAGAGGCGGGTCGGACATGGAGAGCAATCTCCTGAAACTCGCCGTGGATGCCGCCCGTGCGCGGGCGACGGTGGGCGAAATCAGCCTCGCGCTGGAACAGGTCTGGGGACGCCACAAGGCAGAAGTGCGCGTGGTCTCCGGCGTCTATGCCCGGAGCTTCGGCGAGGCCAGCCCCGCCTTCCAGCGCGTGCGTGGCATGACGCTCGCCTTTGCCGAGAACGACGGCCGCCCACCGAAGATACTCGTCGCAAAGATGGGGCAGGATGGCCATGACCGTGGCCAGAAAGTGATTGCTTCAGCTTTTGCCGATCTGGGCTTTGATGTGGAAATTGGTGCGCTGTTCGCCACGCCGGAAGAGGCGGCGCGCGAGGCGGCAGAGATCGGTGTGCATGTTGTGGGCGTGTCGTCGCTGGCAGCGGGCCATCTGACACTGGTGCCAGAACTGCGAGACGCGCTGGCGAAGCTCAACCGCGCTGATATCATGGTCGTGGTTGGTGGCGTCATTCCGCCGGAAGATGTGCAGACGCTGCTCGACATGGGCGCAGC
>JBOFUS010000758.1:0-1296 GCA_051652685.1 Beijerinckiaceae bacterium | reverse complement strand
CCGCTCACCTGCAGGAGATTATTCTTGCAGCTGATGACGATGACGCTGTCGCGTGCGGCCAGTTCCGAAATTTCGAGGATCGCATCCTTGAGTGTTGCCAGCAAAGGCTCCAGCACCATGCGCGCTGATGTCACGTTCTGATCGCAAATGATGTTGCCAACCTGGTTCTTCCGCGCCAGCGGCAGGCGCATCTGGACGAGGGCGTGTCTGGCGAGGCTTTCGATGTTGAGGATGGCAGGGTCGCGGGCATTCCGGCGTACCATGCGGCGTGACGCTTTCATTGCCTGCGCAAGGCTCATTCCAATCTCCGTGGCCAGGGCCGTTGCGAGAATCAACGGTATGGTGATCGATAGGCTGACGACAGAAGACGCCAAACACCGCTCGCACTATGCTTCCCCCACAGGGGCGTGCGGACACAAGAGAGGCCCGACGAACAGTCGGACGGATTCGAGGAGATTCGGTTGCTGCTTCTCGGGCGAACAACGAATCAGATCGAGTCACCATAAATAAAACATATACTTCGGAGAATTCGCAACCTCTGTATTAGCGTAGGTATTTACACAGATAAAATTGCAATGTTGCATGAAGCACGCACGCTTGTTTCGTCTCAACAACTGTGGCAGTTTCGCGCATGGCCATCCGCATCACGCTTGCCGGGGCAACCGGCTGGGTCGGCAAGGCGCTTGTCGCCGCGATCCATGAAGCACCCGATCTTGCGCTTGCCGCCGCCACGTCGCGCAGCCATGCGGGACGTGACGCGGGCGAGGCTGCTGGGCTAGGCCAGATCGGCGTGCCGCTTTTCGCGACGCTGGCCGAAGCACTGAAGACGCCTTCCGACGTGGTGATCGACTACACCAAGCCAGATGCCGTGAAGCACCATGTGCTGTCGGCACTCGCGCACCACCGGCATGTGGTCGTCGGCACCTCCGGTCTTACGGCCGAAGATTATGCCAAGATCGACATTGCAGCCCAGCAAGCGCAGTGCGGCGTCCTGGCCGCCGGTAACTTTTCGATCACGGCAACTTTATTGCGCCGTTTTGCGCTGGAGGCTGCGAAATATGTGCCGGATGTCGAGGTGATCGACTACGCCTCCGCGAAGAAGCCCGACACGCCCTCCGGCACCGGCCGCGAACTCGGCGAGTTACTGAGCGAAGTGCGCATGGCGGGCACGTCGAAGCCCGTGGCGGAGCTTGGCGGCGTGCGCGAGACGCGCGGCGGGGCGATTGGCGCGGGCATCGCCGTGCAGGTGCATTCCGTGCGCATGCCGTCCTTCGTGCTGTCCTGCGAGGCAATCTT
>JBOFUS010000757.1:0-3509 GCA_051652685.1 Beijerinckiaceae bacterium | reverse complement strand
AACGAAAAAGCCGGGCGCTTGGCCCGGCTTGGTCATCCGTGGGTTTCGCTTGTCGGCTTGAAACCTGATGGGGACCCGGGCGTCAACGTCCGCCGCGGGCTACCCGTTCAATTTCGGCGCGCACCAGACGCTCCACGATCAGCGGCAGGTGATCGTCGAGCCAGTCCTTGATCATCGGGCGCATCATGTCCTGCATCAGGTCTTCGAGCGTGCGGGCATTCTTGCTGAGGATCGTGTTCGCCAGCGAGCCGAATGCGCCGGAAACCATCCGGTCCGTCGATGGCGAGACGAGGCGCTCCGCCGGAGCGGGGGTGTCCACGACGAGAGGTGCCGGCGATGGGGCGAACTCCATCTCCGCCATCATGGCGTCGATATCATCCTGCGCGTTCGCGGCCGGCGGCGGTGCCACGGGCGTCTCGATGCGCGGCGGAGGTTCCTCGAACGAGAGGTCGTTCCCCACGGGATCATCGGCAATGTAATGCGGCTCCTGCACGCGCGGCGGCCGTTCGACGGCCTTGGGCTGGAGATCAAGCACGTCGTCATCAGCCGCTACCGAAACAGGAGCGGGGCGCGGGGACTGAACAATCGGGGCGGGTTTGGGAGGCGTGTTTTCGGCCACGTCGGCGGGGGCGGCAGCGGGCTTCCCGGCCTGGTCGTCAGCAATAATCCTGCGGATAGAGGCAAGAATCTCCTCCATGGAGGGCTCTTGAACTCGTGACTGGGCCGCTGACATGGGGGTACTCGCCGCTAACTAATACGCTGGCGAAGACCATAAACTATTGTGAACCGATTGTAAACGAGGCGAGCTTATCGACTCCCGCCTCAGCGTCCGTCGGGTGTCGTCGTCCCGATCCACTTGTCACGGACCTGGCCGTAGTGGACACGCGGATCGTAGGTGGTCGTCTTCAGTGACAACGACTGTGCAGACAGGTTTCCGACTGCCGCGAGCACGTTGTAAGACGCAACCACACGGTCGCGCTGGGCAGTAATCAGCGCGACACGGGCGTTGAGCAACTCCTGCTGTGAATTGAGCACGTCGAGCGTCGTCCGTTGGCCAACCTTCGCCTCCTCGCGCACACCAGTCAGCGCAATCTCGGCAGCCGCCACCTGCGCCTGCGCGGCCTGGATCTGCGCCTTGGCGGAGATCAGTCCGCTCCACGACGCCACGACAGCCTGGCGGACCGTATCCCGCTGCTGATCGACCTGAATACGCCGTTCGCCGAGCGTTTCCTTGGCTTCACGAACGCGCGAATAAACCTGTCCGCCCTCGTAAATCGGAACCGAAAGCCGCGCCACGACAGATGCAGAATAGGATTCGGAATCGCTCTGCTGGTTCTCCCAACGCTTCGCCAGCGTGCCCGAAACCGTCACGGTGGGGTACAGCTCGCCTTCGACGACCTTCACCTGAAGTTGCTGGGCATCCACGCCGTGAAGACTTGCGATGATAGCGGGATGGCGCGAATGCGCGATCTGCACCGCGCTCTCAATGCTTTTCGGCAGCAACTTTTCAACGGGTTGCGCTGGCGCGAGGCGTTTCGGATCGACACCCACGCGCTGGCGGTAGGTTGCGATGCTGGAGCGCAGGTTGCCCTCGGCCACACTGGCCTGCGAGCGGGAAGCCGCAAGGCGCGCCTCCGACTGCGCAACGTCGGTGCGGGTGACCTCGCCGACGCGAAAACGGTCACGGGTCTGTCGCAATTGCTCTTCCAGAACCTCGACGTTGTTGCGCTGAAGATTGAGGAGCGCAGTGTCGCGCAACACGTTCATGTAGGCCGTGGCGGCGGCAAGAAGCACGTTCTGCTCGGTGTTCCTCAGGGTCTCGCGGGCACCAAGAATGCGCGATTCTGCGGCGCGGGTCGAATTCTCGGTGCGAAATCCGTTGAACAAGGTCTGATCAACCTGAAGGCCGAGGCCACGCGGCGAAAACGTGTCGTTTCCCCGGTTCTTGCCAGCGCGGACGCGCACACCGTTCAGTGTCGTGAATGCCGGCGTGATGGTGTCCGAATGCGTCCGGCCCACATCTGCTGTGGCACTGACACGCGGCCGATAACCGGCAAGTGCCTGCGGCACAAGTTCATCGATCGCGCGGACGTTGGCGCGCTGGGCGTTCAGCTCGGGCGTGTTGGTGTAGGCGCGGGTGAGTGCGCCAGGGAGCGACTCCTGCGCGACAGCCGCGCCGGACCATAGCGCAACACCAGCTACAAGCGTTGTTCTTGCAAAGAACGACGTCACGCAGACTCCTCCTGAAGCACTTCGCCCAGCCAGCGTCGAGAGAGATAGCCGGGGGTCTTCGCCTCGTAAACACATCTTAAAGGTTGAGCGCCTCATCCACGGCTGTGGCCGCAGTTGTGACGTAAATATGCGACACTCCGGCCTCCCTCTGACTCCATTCTCATGGAGTCAGAATCGAAACTCCGCTTTCACGGTGAACGAAGACAGCATCTGAGCCGCCGCGTCAAACGCTGTCCGCCGACCGAAGTTATCTCCGGAGCGCGTGACAACGATGACCCTGCCGGCACGGCCTGCCCCTTCGACTGCTGCAAGTTTTCCGCCGTCTGCCAGTTGCCGCAGCAGCGCATCCGGCAAGGCCTGAACCGCGCCTTCCACAAGAATCAAATCAAAAGGAGCCGCATCAGGCGCACCTGCCGAGAGGTCGCCGACCCGCACGGTGACGTCCTTCTCGCCCTGCCCATTCAGTGCAACCTTCGCGAGACTGGCAAGAGCCTCGGACTCCTCAATCAGGATCACACTGGCGCCGATTGCAGCCATGACCGCAGCGCCGTAGCCGCTCCCGCCGGCGATATCGAGCACACGGTCGCCACGGCGCACCTCGAGCGTCTGGATCATGCGGGCCAATACCATTGGTTGGAGCATTTCGCGGCGCGTGCCCCCCGCGACCAGCGTTTCGCTCCGGTCGAGATAGGCCATTTCCCGCACTGCTTCCGGAACGAAATGGCGGCGCTCGATACTCTCAACAGCATCAAGGACAACGGGCGAATTGACGTCGTATGTGCGCAGCTGCGTATCGATCATATTGCGGCGCAAGGCTGTCGTGTCGCTCATCACGGATACCGTTTCCAAGCTCCCCCAGGGCCGGGAGACGTCGTGCGTGGCAATGGAGGCCTCGCCCGGAATCGAACCGGGGTGCAAGGATTTGCAGTCCTCTGCGTAACCACTCCGCCACGAGGCCTTCTTCCCGCGATATGCCGCAGCCTGCGCCGCGACGCAACACCCTTCGCGCTTTGGGATTTGATGCACCCTGCCCTTGCAACGCCATCAAAGCCTGCTATACGCCGCCACCTATTCCTCGATAGCTCAGCGGTAGAGCAATCGACTGTTAATCGATTGGTCGTAGGTTCGAATCCTACTCGAGGAGCCAACTTGCCGCACCTGCCGTTTCGGCAATGTTGCGCAGTTTCTGCATCCAACCCTGCCAACCAGGCGTAGGTATTGAAATCGCCCGGGTTCCGTCACACGTCCGGCAATCGCTGATGGCTTGCCGGAGAAAA
>JBOFUS010000756.1:0-2060 GCA_051652685.1 Beijerinckiaceae bacterium | reverse complement strand
GCCGTCGTCAAGCGAAGCCTGGTTATCCGGGGACATCGTACCAGCATCTCGCTTGAAGGCCTGTTCTGGGAGGCGCTCGCAGGGCTGGCAGAGCGGCGCCGATTGACAGTGCCAGCACTCGTCGCGGAGATCGACCAGGCGCGCCACGCGGCCGAAAACCTCTCCTCTGCCGTCCGTGTCGCAGTGCTCGCCGATGCGCTCGCCCGGCTGGAGCAGCTTTCCGCCTAACGCTGCGGCACTAGATTGAGCGGTGGCTCGGTCGGAACCGGTGCTTCTTTCAGGATCTCCTCGATCCTCACGCGCAACTGCTCGCGCACCTCGGCCTCCTGCCGGGCGATCTCGCGCATGCGGCGTTCTTCGGCCGCTTTGCGCGCGGCTTCTTCCGCCTTGCGCTCATCCTCCGATGCGCGCTGGCGGCGGTTGAAAAAGCTGCGCTCGCGGGCGTCCTGCTCCAGTTGCTCGATGCGCTCGCTCTCCCGCTGAAGGGCAATGGCCGTCAGGCCATTCGCGAGCGCCGTGGCATCGACGCTGGCCACCGGAGCAGACAGCGGCCCACGCCAGGCGACGCGTACACGCGGCAATGGCCCGCTCCAGCCCTTTGGCGTAACCCCGAGCGCATGGTCCCATTCGGCCATCATCGAGAGATCGCGCAAATCAAGCGACAGTGCACCGCGCAGGTTCTCGCTGCCCGAGCGCATGTCGACAGGGCCTGCGCGCAAAACGCCACCCGATAGCGCCAGATTGACCGGCCCAGGTGGCAGCGGAAGGCGGGCACGATCGTTTGCCAGAAACTGCTGTCCGAGAATCTCGCCGCTGATCGCGACCGGGTTTGCGGCCAGCCGCTCCGCCACACGCGGCACACTGCCGGGAGCAAGCCCCTGCGCCAACGCTGAGCGCGGCTCCATCCGCCCGGTTCCGGCGAAAGCGGAGATCAAGCCTTGCGGATTGTCGCCCAGCGCGCTGAATTCAAGCTGACCGTCACTTCTCCCCGCAAGGCCCGACGCGCCTGGCAGGCCAGCAAGGTCGATGTCGGCCAGTCGCAAACGCCCGGCAAGGCTCACCGAAGGGCCGATCCGCCGGAGCGTCGCCTGGCCATCAAAGCGCCCGCCAGCCCATTGGCCGCGTCCATGCTCGATATAGATGATGCCGTTCTCGAAGCGAAAAACGAACTTCGGTTGCACCAGCGTCAAGCCATCCAGCAGCCGAAGCGTATCGGCTTCAATCCAGAGATCGCCCGGCAACGTCATGGCGGCAGGCTGCGCAAAAGGAGCCGTCCGCCACGGCCCGCCGGCTGGCGCGGCCGCAGAAGGTGGCCCGAAGATCAGCTGGGCGACCCCGCCGGCATCCAGCGTACCCGTGCGCAACTGCCCCGAGACCCGGCCGAACTCCAGCAGATTGAAGGCGATTTCGCCCTTCACCGACTGTGTGCCGATGCGCATGTCGAGATCGCTCAATGTGACCTTCAGGTTTCGGAAATCGACGCCCGCCTTCAACCGGAAGGACTGGCCGGGCGGCACGGCAGGCACAGTGATGGCGAGCACCTGCGCAAGCGGCGCGAGATCGTCCGCCGAGAGCGTCAGATCGCCAACGAAAGGCGTTTCATTGTGGCCGGTCTCACGCCCCGAACCGTCGATCCTGAGCCCCCCGATTTCGCCGGTCGCCAGCCAGGCTGGTTGAGGCCGCCCCGCAGCCGCTGGCTCGCCCCTGACACGCAGCCGGACAGGCCCGGCCCGGCGGACGGGTGTAGCCGGCAGGCCGATCTGCGCCAGAAATGCGGCAGGATCGGCGGCTGTGACCGAAACGTCGAGATGTCCCGGGCGCAGGCGGCCAGCGTCATCGAGGCTTGCGCGCAGCTTCACGTCGCTGCCGGCCATACGGCCATCGATCTCGGCGTCGAAGGTGCGACCGCCTTCGGCGCTTTTGGCCCTCATCGAGAGCACAGCCGGCGCGATGCGCTCGGCCCGCTGGCGCAACATTGAAAGGTTGCCGCCAACGCCCAGCCGGTCGAGCAGGTCAAACATGGCCTCCAGCCGTGTGGCGTTCAGTTGCACAGAAACATC
>JBOFUS010000755.1:0-1168 GCA_051652685.1 Beijerinckiaceae bacterium | reverse complement strand
GCGCTGGCCCGGACAAAGGGCGCAGCGGCCAGGCTCGGCCGCGCCTTCCGCGATGGCCTGGTCCGGAAAACCTACTGGGCCATCACCGCCGGCTTCGTGACCGCCGAGGAAGGCGTCATCGACGTGCCGCTCGCGCGCCGCTCGCACGAGAAACGAAGCTGGTGGATGAAAGCTGATCCCGCTGGCGATCCCTCCGTGACTCACTACCGCGTGCTTGGTCGTGCCGATGGACTGACATGGCTGGAGCTCTTGCCGCAGACGGGCCGGACGCACCAGTTGCGCGTTCACTGCGCCCATATCGGTGCGCCACTCGCCGGCGATGGTGTCTATGGCGGCGACCGGGCGAAGGCCGTCGCGCGGCGCATGCACCTGCATGCACGCGCCCTTGTCCTGCCGGGTCAGCCGGAGCCGATCAGCACCACGGCACCCGCTCCGGCGCATATGCGCGAATTGTTGACCGCCTGCGGCTGGAAGAGTGGCGAAGACTGAATCGTCTTGCGCTTTTGTGCAAACGCGCCGACTGAGAGGCCATGATGACCACCCCCCAGCTGCCGGAGCGGATGGACGCGGCATCCGCACCCGCACCGCGTTCTCCCCGCGCCGACGGATTGGCGGCGCGACGTTTCGCGCTCGTAATCATTGCCGACGTTACACGCCGCCGCCTTCCGCTCGACGAACAGCTCGAGAAGCTTGCACGCGACCCAACCTATATGGCCTTGTCACCGGGTGACCGGGGCATGACCCGCGCGGTCGCGACTGCCGCGCTGCGCCGGCTCGGCCTCATCCGCAAGACACTCGCCGACCGCATGGAGCGCGGCATGCCGCCCAAGAGTGGCAATCTCGAAGCCGTCCTCATCGCCGGCACGGCCCAGATCCTTGTGCTCGGAACACCGGCGCATGCGGCTGTCGACACCAGCGTAGAACTGGTGCGCGAGGACGGGCACGGACGCCATTTCGCCGATCTCGCCAACGCCGTGCTGCGACGGATCGCGGCCGAGAAAGACACCATCCTGTCAGATAGTGATCCGCTCGTTAGCGAAACACCCGGCTGGCTGGCGGAGCGCTGGACACGCTTTTACGGTGAGGAGCGCGCAGCAGCGATTGCTGCGGCACATCTGGCGGAACCGGGCATCGATCTGACCGTCAAGGGACTTGAGGAGGGCCTTGC
>JBOFUS010000754.1:0-2549 GCA_051652685.1 Beijerinckiaceae bacterium | reverse complement strand
CCGCCCGTTGTTTCGCCGCCCGTTGTCATTGCACCCGTCGACACCACTCCGCCGGTGACCGCGCCAGAAATCCAGCCTGCTCCGCCACCACCTGTCGCACTGCCGACACTGCCCGCCGATGCGCGCGTCGACGCGCTGCGCAACGCCGACCAGAGCGAGCTCACGCCGCCGGCAACCGAAGGCCTGACACCGCCGCGCCGCGTTCCGACCCAGCGAATCCGCGTCGAGAACGACCGCGAAGTGTCGCCGTGAGCGAAGGCGTGCAGCTCACGGGATTCCTGCCCGGCCGTTTCGCCATCGAGTCGTTCGGCAACGGGGGCTTCCGCTTTGGCGGCATGAGCCACCGCGGGTCGCTGTTCATTCTGCCCTCGGGCATGCGGGCTTTCGAGCCGCCGGAGCCGTTTCGTCATTCGGACGAACTCTATGCAGCTTTCTTTGCTGAAGCGGCCGGGATCGACGTGCTGCTGGTGGGCGCGGGGCACCTTCCACTGCCCTTCCCCGAGCCATTGCGCTGGCGTTTCCGCGACGCCGCGATCTCGGCCGATGTGATGACCACGGCGAGCGCGGCCAGCACCTACAATCTGCTGCTGTCGGAAAACCGCCGCGTCGCGGCAGCATTGGTGGCCGTCGGATAAAATTCGACGCCGGCATTTAAGCAGGCCTTTACCATGGCCATGCTTACGGTTGTCGGATGGTTTCGCAGCGGCGTTCTCGCAACATCTTTCTCGCGCTCGGCTTCTATGCCGTGGCGGCTGCTGCCGTGGGTTACTTCGCGTTTCACGCACAGCACGGCGAGCGTGGTCTCCGGGCCAAGGCAGGCTACAAGATTCGCGTGGCGCAGCTGCAGGTGGAACTCGAGCAGGTGAAACAGGAACGCGGCGACTGGGAACGGCGCGTGATGCTGCTGAAGGCCGGCAGCCTTGACCGCGATCTGCTGGACGAGCGCGCCCGCGAGCTCCTGAATTACGCCCATCGCAACGATGTCGTGGTGATCCTTCCCCAGGGTCGCTGAGAGCGCGATGCACCGATCCATCACAATTGTGAACGTCGGCGATCAGTTATTCTGCTGCGCTGCACACGCATATGTTGCAGCGCACACATGCAATAAATGCATAGCGCTTGTGCTTGACACCCCCCTACTCATCCCAACGGCGGACGCTAAACTTACTCCAAAGAAATCCGTGCTTCAGGGAGATCGTCATGGCGGCAGCTGCATTGAATGACACCGGTGTCGTATCCAAGCCGCTGGCAAAAGCAGGCTTGAAACCCGCGCCAAAAGCTCCAGCCAAAGCCGCCGCGAATGTTCCGGCGGCTTTTTCGCGCCAGGATGAGCTTCTGGCCTACCGCGAGATGCTGATGATCCGCCGCTTCGAGGAGAAATCCGGTCAGCTGTACGGCATGGGCCTCATCGGCGGCTTCTGCCACCTCTACATCGGCCAGGAGGCGGTTGTTGTCGGAATGCAGATGGCCTCGCTGCCCGGCGATCAGGTGATTACCGGCTACCGCGACCATGGCCACATGCTGGCCTGCGGCATGGACCCCAAGGGCGTGATGGCTGAGCTGACCGGCCGGCGCGGTGGATATTCGCGCGGCAAGGGCGGCTCGATGCATATGTTCTCCAAGGAGAAGAACTTCTACGGTGGCCACGGCATCGTCGGCGCGCAGGTGGCGCTGGGCACAGGCCTCGCTTTTGCCAACCGTTACCGCAACGACGGCACGGTCAGCATGGCCTATTTCGGGGATGGTGCGGCCAACCAGGGCCAGGTCTACGAGAGCTTCAACATGGCCGAGCTGTGGAAGCTGCCGGTAGTGTTCATCATCGAGAACAACCGCTACGCCATGGGCACATCCGTCAGCCGCGCCTCGGCACAGACGGATTTCTCGCGGCGCGGCATTTCCTTCGGCATTCCCGGCGAGCAGGTGGATGGCATGGACATCCACGCCGTGCGGGAAGCTGGCCGGCGCGCCCTTGAGCATGCCCGCAGCGGCAAGGGGCCGTTCATTCTAGAGATGCAGACCTATCGCTATCGCGGCCACTCCATGTCCGACCCGGCGAAGTACCGCTCCAAGGACGAGGTGGACAAGTTCCGCTCCGAACGTGACCCGATCGAGAACGTGCGCGAGCGGCTTCTCGGCAACAATTGGGCGAGCGAAGAGGATCTGAAGAAGATCGACGCCGGCATCCGCGCCATCGTCAACGAGGCGGCGGACTTTGCCACGACCGATCCGGAACCGGATGTGTCGGAGCTTTACACCGACATTCTGAAGTAACCTGTCCCCGGTTCGAGTTCGACTTTCTCAAGGAATAGTATCATGCCCGTCGACGTGCTCATGCCGGCGCTCTCTCCTACCATGGAGCAGGGCAAGCTGGCCAAATGGCTGAAGAATGAAGGCGACCGGATCAAGTCCGGCGACGTCATCGCCGAGATCGAGACCGACAAGGCGACGATGGAGGTGGAAGCCGTGGACGAGGGCATCCTCGCGAAGATCCTGATCGCGGGCGGAACGGACAATGTTGCGGTCAACACGCGCATCGCGGTAATTGCCCA
>JBOFUS010000753.1:0-1140 GCA_051652685.1 Beijerinckiaceae bacterium | reverse complement strand
CTTCCAAACGCTCGCGGAGGTAATCACCCATCTTCTGGACGTTATCGAGCAGGTTTTCCTCCTCAATGATGGCCATGTTGGCGATTGCAGCCGCCGGACCGCCGGTGCAGCCGCCGAAGGTCGAGATATCGCGGAAATGGCTCATGGGATCATCGGGATCCGCCTTGAACGCGTTGAACACGGCCTCTGTCGTCACGGTGCAGGAAATCGCCGCGTAGCCTGACGCAACACCCTTCGCCATGGTGACAATGTCCGGCTGGACGCCGAACTGCTGGTAGCCGAACCAGGTCCCTGTGCGTCCGAGGCCGCAAACCACTTCATCGACAATCAGCAGGATCTCATACTTGCGGCAAATCTCCTGGACCCGCTCCCAGTAGCCCTTGGGCGGAACAATGACGCCGCCGCCTGCCGTGACAGGCTCAAGGATCAGACCACCTACCGTATCAGCACCCTCGCGGAGGATGACGTCTTCGATGGCATTGGCGGCGCGCAGGCCGTAGTCGTCCACATCGCCCCATTGCGAGCGGTACTCAAGGCAATGTGGTACCTCGACAAATCCGGGCGTGTAGGGACCATACTGCGCCTTGCGCTCGTACTGTCCGGCGGAGGACAGCGCCGAGATCGTCGTGCCGTGATAGTCCCGGTCCCGGTAAAGGATCTTGTGCTTCTTGCCGCCGTAGCGGTTGTGCGCGATCTGCCGGACGATCTTGTAGGCTTTCTCGTTCGCCTCCGAGCCGGAGTTGGAATAATAGACCCGGCTGAGACCGGGCATTTTCTCGATCAGCTGCTTGGCGAATTGCGCGCCGGGGATCGTGCCCATGGCGCCGGCAAAATAGTTGAGTTTCACCAGCTGGTCGCGCACAGCATCGGCGATCCTGACCCGGCCATAGCCAACATTGACCGTCCACACGCCGCCCGACACGGCGTCAAGATGCTCGCGCCCCACCTGATTCCAGACACGCAGGCCCTTGCCTTCAATGATAATGAGCGGGTCGACCGTCTCATATTTCTTGTGCTGGGAGAGATGGTGCCAGACATGCGCCCGGTCCGCCTCGATGATGTCACGGTAGTCGTTCTGGGGCGCGTGAAGGTTCATGTCCGGAGGGTCCTGATGGGCACTGACGGGTTATCGCATGTTTT
>JBOFUS010000752.1:0-1991 GCA_051652685.1 Beijerinckiaceae bacterium | reverse complement strand
GAAGCTTTCTGGCAAGTGGGACTTCTTCCTGATGCTGAAGCAGGCCGGGCGGAAGGCAGCACGGCGCTGGCTGACGGCGCATTTCGATGATCTGGGGAAGCGGTCGACGATTGAGTTGAGGAAGGAGTATGGGTGAGGGCTCAAGCGCGAAAAGGAAAGCCGTTTTCAAGCCGCCCGTGGCCTGATTTCCGCCAAGGTCGCCGTCAGCCGCCGCTTCGCCGCCAACAACTCAAAGTCCGCCTGTAGCCCGAGAAAAAAACCGTCCGAAAGACCAAAGTAGCGGGCCAGCCTCAGGTCTGTGTCGGCTGTCACGGCGCGCTTGCCCTGTACGATCTCGTTGATGCGGCGGGGTGAGACGGAGATAGCGTTTGCCAGCGCGGTCTGGCTCAGCGCCATCGGCTTCAAAAAGTCCTCCAGCAATACATCTCCGGGATGGGGATTGGTCAATAGATCCAGGTCAGTGATAGTCAACGATTTCGACATGACTTGCTCCCTGTTCCGTCCAGTAGAAGCATATTCGCCACTGGTCGTTGATACGAATCGCATGTTGGCCTGGCCTGTCAGCCTTCAGCGCTTCAAGGCGGTTTCCGGGAGGGACCCTGAGGTCCTCAAGGCGTTTGGCATTGTTGATCAAGCGCAGCTTTCGAAGCGCCGTGGATTGAATCTCCGGCGGAAGTCTACGGCTCCGCAGACCCTCCCATACCAGCGCGGTTTCACGGTTGCCGAAGCTAAAAATCACGGAACTTTGTAACGCATAACGTTATGCAGCGCAACACTGGAAGGCTGTTTCCCCTCTCGGTCAGAGAGCCCCGACGCACCCTTGAACCACGGCCCACACCTTGCTACCTGCGGTGCACAATCTCTCCCGCACCGACCCAGAGGCACGCCCCATGAACGGCCGTCAGTTCATTTATCACATGCGCGGTCTCAACAAGACCTATCCCGGCGGGAAGCAGGTGCTGCAAAACATCCATCTGAGCTTCTATCCGGATGCCAAGATCGGCGTGCTCGGCGTCAACGGCTCGGGTAAGTCAACGCTGCTGAAGATCATGGCTGGCATGGACAAGGACTTTACCGGCGACGGCTATGTGGCCGAAGGTGCCAAGGTCGGCTACCTTCCGCAGGAACCCCAGCTCGACACCAGCCTTGATGTGCGCGGCAACGTGATGCTCGGCGTCGCGCGCCAGAAGGCCATCCTGGACCGCTATAACGAGCTGATGGCGAACTACTCCGACGAGACGGCGGAGGAGGGGGCTAAGCTCCAGGACCAGATCGACGCCGAGAACCTCTGGGATCTCGACAGCAAGGTGGAGCAGGCGATGGATGCGCTGCGCTGCCCGCCGGACGACTGGAAGGTGGACAATCTCTCGGGCGGCGAGAAGCGCCGGGTGGCGCTGTGCAAGCTGCTGCTGGAGCAACCTGAACTCCTGCTGCTCGACGAGCCGACCAACCATCTCGACGCCGAGACCGTGAACTGGCTCGAGAACCACCTGCGCGAGTATCCCGGCGCGATCCTGATCGTCACGCACGACCGCTACTTCCTCGACAACGTCACAAGCTGGATCCTCGAACTGGATCGCGGCAAGGGCATCCCCTACGAGGGCAACTATTCCACCTGGCTGAAGCAGAAGCAGAAGCGGCTGGAGCAGGAGGGCCGCGAGGACAAGGCGCACCAGAAGACCATCGAGCGCGAGAGCGTCTGGGCGGCGTCGTCCCCCAAGGCGCGGCAGGCCAAGAACAAGGCCCGCATCCAGCGCTACGATGAGCTGGTGGCGGCGGCCAACAACAAGGTGGCCGATCCAACCGCGATCAGCATCCCCATCGCCGAGCGGCTGGGAGCCAACGTCATCGATTTCACAGGTCTTTCAAAGGCCTATGGCGACAAGCTGCTGATCGACGACCTGACGTTCAAGCTGCCGCCCGGCGGCATCGTGGGCATCATCGGGCCGAACGGCGCGGGCAAGACCACGCTGTTCCGCATGATCACCGGC
>JBOFUS010000751.1:0-2685 GCA_051652685.1 Beijerinckiaceae bacterium | reverse complement strand
CCTCACTCCATCACAATCCTTGGCGCGGCCTTCCTGGCCGTTCCCGCTTCCAGCGCCCGCCACAGATCGCGGGCGATGGTGCGGTAGGCTTGCGAATAGGGGCTGTCGGGTTGGGTGACGACCACCGGCATGCCGCTGTCGGCGCGCTCGCGGATGTCCATGTGCAGCGGAATCTCGCCCAGAAACGGCACGCCGATGCGTATCGCCTCGTCGCGCGCGCCGCCATGGCCGAAGATGTGGGAGGTCGTCCCGCAGTGGGGGCAGACGAAGGTGCTCATGTTCTCGATGATGCCGAGGATCGGCACATTCACCTTCTGGAACATGGCGACGCCGCGCCTTGCGTCGATCAGAGCCAGATCCTGTGGCGTGGAGACGATCACCGCGCCGGCGAGCGGCACGGATTGGCTCATCGTCAGCTGCGCGTCGCCGGTGCCGGGCGGCATGTCGACCACCAGAACATCAAGCTCGCCCCAGTCCACCTCGCGCAGCATCTGGTTGAGCGCGGAGATGACCATGGGGCCGCGCCAGATCATCGCTGTGTCTTCTTCCACAAGGAAGCCGATCGACATCACCTTGGCCCCGTAACCCTCCATGGGGATGAGCGTGCGCCCCGTCTTGATCTTCGGCCGGCCGCGAATGGCGAACAGCTTCGGCATCGACGGGCCATAGATATCGGCGTCCAGCACGCCGACGCGCAATCCCTCCGCCACCAGACCCAGCGCAAGATTGCAGGCGGTCGTCGATTTGCCCACCCCTCCCTTGCCGGACGCAACCGCAATGATGTGCCTGACGCCCGGAGGGCCGGAGGCTGCCGTTGCGGCCTGCGCGCGAGGGCCAGGCTGCGGGGGCTGGGCGGCCGCAGGAGCGGTACCCTTTGGCCGCTCTGCCGTCAGCGTGACCAGCGCACCGGCGACGCCGGGCATGGCCTTGACGGCATCTTCCGCCGACTTGCGCAAAGCCTCGCATTCCTGCGCCCGCGCGGGGTTCACGGCGATAGAGAAATACACCTTGCCCTGATGGATGACGATGTCGGACAGCGCGCCGGAGGCCGGCAAGGGTGTTGCGCCATCGGGCCCCATGATGGTGGCAAGTGTGGAAAGCACCGCGTCACGCGTCGTCATGCATCGAAACTCCCGGCGGCGAACACGCGCGCCTGCCGGAATTTCATAGAGACAGGCGGGACGGGGTCAACAACTCAGCCGCGGGTGCCACGTACCTTCATCACGGCGATCCTGCTTCCGGCCGCGCGCCCACGTGCGCCTTCGTTCGCAATGAACATGGCGTTGATCTGCGCCATGGCAGCAGAGTAGGAGTGCGGCGTGTCCAGCTGTTCGAATACGCCCTCATCGAGCCGTCCAAAATAGACTCGCGCCCGGTTGCCGGAGGCCGGAACAGCCGCCGCAAGGCGCGCTTCCATGGTGTCTGCCGCATGAACGGCGCGTTCCATGCACTTGAGTGAGACTTGGCGCGTGATGGCCGCGTTCGCCGCCAGCATGTCGGGAATGCAGCCCGGCAGCGCAAGCACGGGTCGGTCCGCGATTTCGGCGAGGCTTGTCGTGCCGCCCGGGTCCATCCTCACGCCGTGGAAAATCATGCGGCCAGCCCCTTTCAGGGCAGAAATGGTGGTATCCACCGGCCCACTGCCTGTACCGCCAATCACATAGACGACATCGGCAGAACTGTTTGCCAGCGCTTCACCCAGCTGGGTGGTGTCGCCGCCGGCGAACTGCACTGAACCAAGCACGCCGCCCCTGCGGGTCACCTCGTCTGCAACAATGCGGACGAAGGCATCGTTCGGAGAGGGATTGTGCGCGGAGTTGAACACCACATCAAGCACCGGCATCCGCACATAGGCCTGATTCACGCCGGCCAGTTCGGCGATGTATGCGGCCTGAAGCGTGATGAGTTTGCCCGCGCCGACGATCTCATCGCCTGTCCGGAAGACAGAACCAGCCAGGATGACGCCGTCGCCCGGTCTGATTGCGCGCTGCGCCACATGTTGGCCGCGCCTGAGGGCAAGTGTCTCCAGAGGAAGCACTGCGTTGACATCCTCTGGCAGGCTCGCCTCGCGGTTCATCACAGGCGCATCGCGGGGCACAATGAAGTTGCACGCGGTTTCGGCCAGATCACCAACGTCTTTGGCCCAGACGCCAAAGCCCCTTTGGGCCGCGATTGCCGCACTCGGTACTTGCCGCCGCGCAAAAAGCGCTTCCACGGCACGTCGGCCAACAGCCCTCGCCAGTGGCAGATATCTTGGCCTGACCGGACGCACATGCGTGTCAATCAGCCGGACCGCTTCCTCGATTGAAACTGAGCTCTTGTTTGTCACCGCCGCACCCCACCCCGGTGCAGGGCTAAATCACTCGCAAAATGTATCACATATGAACAAAGGGTTCAGATATGCGCAGATGCACGAAATACGCTCTGCCAGCTGCAAAATCAGTCTGTTCTTCACCCAAATGTACCCATAGAAGTCCAATGTCCTTGTAGCAACGCAATCCCCGCAAAACGCTGCGCTGAAAAGTGAATTCCACCGCGAAACCCGTTCAAACGGACGAAATCTGCCCACCATCCACCCGGATGGTCGAACCGGTCACGAAGGCGGCAGCATCGCTTGCCAGGAAAACGGCCGCGGCCGCGAATTCCTGCGGTGTGCCGTAACGGCCAACCGGAATTCGCCCCATC
>JBOFUS010000750.1:0-2634 GCA_051652685.1 Beijerinckiaceae bacterium | reverse complement strand
GCATTGCCAAATGTACCAGAATGTTGATTTTGGTGAGCGATGATGGCGGATTGACGCCGGGCATCACGGTCGGTTGACGGGGCTAAGCCATTCGGGTGAGGTTCGTCCATCGGGAGCGGCAATGTACTTCGATGTGTTCTCCGGAGATCTGGCGCGGCAATCGTCCACCGACGGTATCCGCGACCTGTTTGAAACCTATGAGCGCGCCCTTGCCAGAAGCGATCGGCTCCCGTCAGAAACAGACCTGCCATCGGCTATCCTGAATCGCCTTGCGCCCCATCTCATGCGCATGCGGCCGCTGGCCGACGATGATTTTGAATACATGACCTATGGCGAAGCGATTGCCCGCATGAGCGGCTTCGACATGACGGGCAAGCGCACCTCCGACTTCAAGGGCGAGGTGGGGGTATTCTTCTGCAACACTTACCTTGAGGCGGTCACCTCACGGCAACCGCTGCTGACCATCCACCGCGCGACCTATGCCGTCGAGGTGCACTCGTGGGAGCGTCTGATCTGCCCGATGATGGATGCGGAAGGGCTTTATCTTCTCGTTCTGAACCGGGTGCGCGAAACGCGCGAGGATCTTTTCGGCGCTGTCCTCGGTGCACTGACGGAAGGGATCATGGCCATCCGCTTCGTGCGCGAGCGAGACGGTGTGATCGTCAACGGGCGCGTCACGCTGGCCAACCGCGCGCTTTGCCGCATGCTGCGCCGGCCGGAAGAAGACGTGATGGACCAACTGATCCTTGATGTGCTGCCGGATCTTCAGGCACGGGGCCACTGGCAGCGCTACATGTGGGTTGACGCAACGCAGCAGCCGCTGACCTTCGAGGCTGACATTTCGGATGCGCATACCAAGGCGATCTACCAGGTCAATCTCTCGCCCATCCGCGACGGCGTGCTCGTGGCCGTGCGCGACATCCATCAGACGAAGTTGATGCAGCGCCGACTTGCCGAACTGGAGAAGCGCGCGCCGCTGACCAAGATCAGCGCAGGCGCGCCAGCGCGTCAGGTCTCGTCGGAGAGTTCCGAGAGTGACCCGATCGAGCGGCGGGGCAACGCATCCTGATACTCGTCCGGTTGGCCTGCACGGTTCAGCCAGACAGCGTCGAGTCCAGATGCCACACCGCCCGCCACGTCCCAGCGGTTGGACGAGACGAGGCAGATATCGCTTGCCGGCAGGCGCAACCGCTCGCACAAATGCGCATAGGTCGCGGGCGCGGTCTTGAACTGGCGCAATGGTTCGACCGAGATCACTTCGTCCAGCAGCGGCAGCACGGCGGAGGCGCTCGCAGCCGCTTCTGCCATCTCCCTTGTCCCGTTGGTAAAAAGCGCAAGAGTCATTCCGATGCGCCGCAGCCGCGTCAGCGCTGGCAGGACATCAGCGTAAGCCTCAAGGCGCCAGTAGGCATCGAGCAGCGGCGCGCGCAGCGCCGGATCGACCGAGGGATACCGCGCCAGCGCAAAGTCGAGCGCCTCCTGTGTCAGCGCCCAGAAATCGCGGTAGCGGCCCATGAGTGTGCGTACCCAGGTGTATTCAAGCTGCTTCGCCCGCCACAGAGCCGACAGCGCATCCGCATCCGGGCCGATGGCGGCGCGGTGGCGGGCAATGGCAGCGTGCACGTCGAAGAGCGTGCCATAGGCGTCGAAGGCATAGGCGCGGGTCGTCATCACCACGTCTTTGCACGCCGCAAGCCGCGACGGAAAGCGCTTTTGCGCTGACAGGCGAATGGCGTAAGAACAGGGTTTATCAGGATGACAGGTCAACGCCCATGAACGCCCCCGCACGCCCCAATTCCTTCCGCACCGGCCCCGATGAGAACGGGATGTTCGGCATCTTCGGCGGACGTTTCGTCGCCGAGACGCTGATGCCGCTGATCCTGGAACTGCAGCAGGCCTATGCGGATGCCCGCAAGGACCCGGCCTTTCACGCCGAGATGAACAACATGCTGACGCATTACGTCGGCCGGCCTTCGCCACTCTATTTCGCTGAGCGGATGACCGAGAAGTGCGGCGGCGCGAAAATCTACTTCAAGCGCGACGAGCTCAATCACACCGGCGCGCACAAGGTGAACAACGTGCTGGGCCAGATCCTGCTGGCGCGCCGCATGGGCAAGAAGCGCATCATTGCCGAGACGGGTGCTGGCCAGCACGGCGTCGCAACCGCCACGCTCTGCGCCCGCTATGGCCTCGAATGCATCGTCTACATGGGTGCGGTGGATGTGGAGCGGCAGAAACCCAACGTCTTCCGCATGAAGATGCTGGGCGCGACCGTCGTGCCCGTTGTCTCGGGCTCGAAGACGTTGAAGGACGCAATGAACGACGCGCTGCGTGACTGGGTGACCAACGTCGAGACGACTTTCTACTGCATTGGCACGGTCGCCGGCCCCCACCCCTATCCTGCGATGGTGCGCGACTTCCAGAGTGTCATCGGCCGCGAAACTCGCGAGCAGATGATGGCTGCCGAAGGCCGTCTCCCTGACAGTCTCATTGCTGCCATCGGCGGCGGCTCCAACGCCATGGGCCTGTTCCACCCTTTCCTTGACGATGAGCAGGTGGAAATGTTCGGCGTGGAAGCCGCTGGCCACGGCCTCTCGTCGGGCCTGCATGCGGCGTCACTGACCGGCGGCAAGC
>JBOFUS010000749.1:0-3184 GCA_051652685.1 Beijerinckiaceae bacterium | reverse complement strand
GGGCATTAATTCGAAGGGATGTGCCAATCCGGAACAACCTTCGGAAACCTGCTTAAGGCATTGTTAGGGCTAAGAATATCTTATGCGGTCGTGGCATCCGGCCGGGCAACCGGGGGAGGTCAAAACCCGGAATAGTTATTGACCAGCCAAAAAATCCCATGATATCCCAAGACATCCCAAGACTTCGGAGCAAAGCTTCGGTGTCCAGCGCGGAGGGGTCCGCGCTGGAGGCGCTTTTGCGCGCCAATTGGGATGGGGAATTCGTTTTCGGGGAGGGGGCCTATCGTGAGCTCGCCGCGCAGTTTCGCGGCGAAGCGGTGAGTGGCGTGGATGGACCGCTTCGTTTCGCAATACACGAACAAGCTCGACGCGAAGGGGCGCGTCTCGCTTCCGGCTCCCTTCCGCGCGCTTCTGGCGAAGGACGGGTTCGAGGGCCTTTACGTGCACCCCGCGCTGGAGTTTCCGGCGCTCGACTGCGGCGGCCACGGGCTGCTCAAGGATATCGACAGCCTGCTCGCCCGGCTTCCGGCCTATTCGGAAGAGCGGGACTATTTCTCGACGGCGCTACTTGGTGCCAGCCAGATCCTCAAGCTCGACACGGAAGGTCGCTTCGTCATGACCGACATGATCCGCGAGACGGCCGGAATCACGGATTCGGTTACCTTCGTGGGGCAGGGGCACAAGTTCCAGATCTGGTCGGCGGAGCAGTTTCAGGAACACTATGCAATCGCACGGGAAAAGCTGCGCGTGATGCGCAAGCAGCTCAGCCTGCTGCCACCGGCAGATGGGGGCGGAGCATGATGGCCGCGCTCGCCATTCCGCCAACAGAGCCAGGGTTCGCGCGGCACATGCCGGTGCTGTTGTCGGAATCGCTGGGCGCATTGTCGTTGAAGCCAGGCGGTGTCTATGTGGATGGCACCTTCGGCGCAGGTGGCTACACCCGTGAAATCCTGTCTGCCTTCCCCGATATCCGCGTCTTCGCTTTCGACCGCGATCCCGACGCCATCGAGGGTGGGTCTGATCTCGTTCAAGCTGCCAATGGCCGCCTGACGCTCATCGCCGACGCGTTCTCGGCCATGGCCGACCACGATCTGCCGCCGGTGGACGGTGTGGTGCTCGATATCGGCATCTCTTCAATGCAGGTCGACGAATCCGAGCGCGGTTTTTCTTTCCGTAACGATGGCCCGCTCGACATGCGCATGGAGCAGGCAGGGCCAAGCGCTGCCGATCTTCTGAACAGCGAGAGCGAGGAGCGTCTCGCCGACATCTTCTACCATTACGGTGAAGAACGCCTCTCGCGGCCGCTCGCCCGCGCCATCGTAGCCGACCGGCAGGCAAAGCCGTTTCGCACCACGCGCCAGCTGGCGGAACTCTGCGGCCGCATCATCCACCACAAGTTCGGCGAGATTCACCCGGCGACCCGTGCCTTTCAGGCGCTGCGCATTGCCGTCAACGATGAGCTTGGCGAACTTGCCCGTGCGCTGCATGCGGCCGAGCGCATCCTCAAGCCCGGTGGCATGCTTGTTGTCGTCACGTTCCATTCGCTGGAAGACCGCATCGTCAAGCAGTTCTTCGCCGCCCGCTCCGGACGCGGCGGCGGCTCGCGCCATCGTCCACTTGAAGCCCCCACGTCCTCGTTCACGCTGCCGGGCCGCTGGCCGGTGACGCCCGGCGCGGATGAGGTGGCGTTCAATCCCCGTGCACGCTCCGCCAAGCTGCGCGCCGGCGTGCGCAATGCCAGCCCCGCGTTGCCGGAAGATGCCCAGGTCATGTCGCTTGCCAGCCTTCCCGACGCCCCCAGAAACCGATCCGGAAGGAGAGGCTGATGCTGCGCCTGCTCAACGTTCTCGCCATTCTCGGCCTGATCGGCACAGCCGCCTGGGCCTATTCGATCAAATACGAGACCATCTACTTCGCCGAGCAGGTGAAGAAGATGGAAAAGCGCCTCGACAAGGAGCGCGACGCGGTCACGGTGCTGCGTGCCGAATGGCAGCACATCAACATGCCCGTTCGCCTGCAACTGCTCGCCGAAAAGCAGCTGCAGCAGGATCTTCAGCTGCACGCGCTGCAGGCAACGCAGATCGTGCGTGCCTTCGACCTGCCGGCGAAACCGAAGGAGGCCGACCGGATCGGCGTCAAGATCGAGGAACTGCTCACCGGCAGCGTTCCCGTTCAGAAACCCGCGCCGCGCGGGCCTGTACGGCCCGGCGGTTGAGGAGTTGCGTTCCATGATCAGTGACAATCACAGCCGCGATCCCGTGACATCCGCCTCCGAGGCGGACAATGCTTTGCCGCCGCACGTCACGCCGCACCGTGCGGTGATCGCGGCCGACGATCAGGGCAAGCCACAGCTATCGGCTGGCGAGCGCATGCGCGCCACGGTCCGGGACATGTTCTCCACGCGGCTCGACAAGAGCGCGACGCGCCTTGCAATGGTGTCGGTCGTGTTTTTCGGCATGTTCGGCGTGATGGCGGGCCGGCTTGTCTATCTGGGCGTCCGGCCGGACGATCAGGAGACGATGCAGCGGTCGGCGCGCGGCTCGATATCGGTGGCGCGTCCGGGCATTGTTGATCGCAACGGCGAGATGATGGCAACGGATATCCGCACCATCTCGATCTTCGCCGAGCCCCACAAGATCATCGACCGCGACGAGGCGGCGGAACTTCTCAATGCCGTCTTCCCGGAGATGACCGGTCGCGAAATCAGGGACAAGCTGACGCCCAAGCGCGGCGGCCGCACGAAATTCGCATGGATCAAGCGCGAGGTGCCACCCGCCAAATGGGCCGAGGTGCATCGTCTGGGCATCCCCGGCATCGGCGCGATGCCTGAGAACAAGCGCGTTTATCCCAACGCCAACATCGCCGCCCATGTGCTGGGCTTTGCCGATATGGACAATATTGGCATCGCCGGCATCGAGAAATGGATCGACGGCCAGGGGCTGAACGATCTCAAGGGTGCGGGGTTTGCCGTCGATGCGATGGACCTGAAGCCGGTCGAGCTTTCCATCGATCTCCGCGTCAACCACGCCATGCGCGACGAGATGCTGAAGGCGGTCAAGCGCTACAAGGCGAAGGCGGCTGCAGCGGCGCTGATGGACGTGAACACCGGCGAGATCATCTCCCATGTTTCGCTGCCGGACTACGATCCCAACCAGCCGGCCACCGGCCAGAACGAGAACGCCAT
>JBOFUS010000748.1:0-1150 GCA_051652685.1 Beijerinckiaceae bacterium | reverse complement strand
CGGCAAAGGTGCGTGTATGGCCGTCGGGCACAAACATCGGATCGTAGCCGAAGCCGGCAATCCCGCGCGGCGGCCAGGTCAGCGTGCCCGGGCAACGCCCCTCGAACAGTTCCTCGTGGCCATCGGGCCAGGCGATGACCAGCGCCGAGACGAAGCGGGCCGGCGTTCCGGGAACGACGTGTCCACGCTTTTCGATCTCATCATGCAGACGCTGCATTGCGCGCGGCCATGAACGTGGCTCGCCAGCCCAGTCGGCGGTGAAAAGCCCCGGCGCGCCGTCGAGCAGATCGACCGAGATGCCGGAATCATCGGAGATGGCCGGCAGGCCCGTGGCTAGTGCCGATGCCCGCGCCTTGATGGCGGCATTCTCGGCATACATCGTGCCGTTCTCGAACGGCTCCGGCAGGCCAAGCTCCCCAGCCGACACAAGCGCCACGCCAAAGGGCGCGAAAAGCTCGGACATCTCGCGCACCTTGCCAGCGTTGTGCGTGGCAAGCACTGCTTTACCTTCCAACCGTCTGGATTTGCCAGTTAACATAATCGTAACCCGCGACAGGTTCTAGTTGAACAAACTGGGGAGTGACATGGCACAGACTGTATTTCTACGCCACCCGCGAACAGGTCTCACGAAGAATGGCTTTATCGGATTCAGCTGGACTACATTCTTTTTCGGAGGAACACCCGCGTTGTTTCGAGGTGACATTGTCATTGGATCTGCACTTTTCGTTGTGAACATTTTCACATTCGGTATCGCAGGCATGATCTGGGCCTTTTTCTATAACAAGAGTTACACGACGCGACTGATTGAACGCGGGTATCAACTCGCTGACACCGAGGAACTGAACGCCCTTGCAAGAATGAAGCTCGGCATCTCAGAGCCTTCTCGATTTTCCGTACTGCGGGAGACCGGCAGCGCTTACTAACCGACCGCCAGTTTCTGGAGATTGACCAGCGACTGGATGCCGCCGCGCGCCAGCGCCATCAGCTGCAGCAGTTCCGCCTCGCTGAAGGGTTCCTTCTCGGCGGTTCCCTGCACCTCGACTAGGCCGCCCCTGCCGGTCATCACGAAATTGGCATCCGTGCCGCAGTTGGAATCCTCAAGGTAATCGAGATCAAGCACCGGCACGCCGCCCGAGATGCCGCAGGACAC
>JBOFUS010000747.1:0-1518 GCA_051652685.1 Beijerinckiaceae bacterium | reverse complement strand
ACCTCGCTGGTGGCGACGTTGCTCGACGCTGGCAAGTTCGATCCGACGGTGATCAACGGTGGCATCATCAACGCCTATGGCACCAACGCAAGGCTGGGCGCCGGGCAATGGATGGTGGTGGAAGCCGACGAGAGCGACGGCACCTTCCTCAAGCTGCCGGCCGATGTTGCCATCGTGACCAACATCGATCCCGAGCATCTCGATCACTTCAAGACCTTCGATGCGATCAAGGCGGCGTTTCATTCCTTCGTGGACAATCTGCCATTCTACGGCTTCGCGGTGATGTGCCTCGACCATCCGACGGTGCAGGAACTCGTTGGCCAGATCCAGGACCGGCGCATCATCACCTATGGCGAAAACCCGCAGGCTGATTACCGCCTGCTCGATATCTCGGCCAAGGGCGGCAGCATGCATTTCTCGCTGCTGATCCGCGACGCCAAGACCAACACGGATCGCGTGGTGCGCGATCTGGTCATGCCGATGCCGGGCCGCCACAACGCCTTGAACGCCACTGCGGCCATCGCGGTGGCCGAGACGCTTGGGATGCCGATGGAGTTGATCCGCAAGGGGCTTGGCGGCTTCAGCGGCGTCAAGCGTCGCTTCACCAAAACCGGCGAGGTGAACGGCGTCGAGTTCTTCGACGACTACGGCCACCACCCGGTCGAGATCGCAGCCGTGCTGAAGGCCGCGCGCTCCGCCACCGAGGGCCAGGTGATCGCGGTGATGCAGCCCCATCGCTACACGCGCCTGCATTCGCTCTTTGCGGATTTCGCCGCCTGCTTCAACGACGCGGACCATGTACTTATCGCGCCGGTTTATGCGGCGGGCGAACAGCCCATCGAGGGCGCATCGGCCGATGATCTGGTCGCCGGAGTCAAAGCGCGCGGCCATCGCTCGGTTGCAGCACTTCCAGGGCCGGAGGCGCTGGCCGGCATGGTGAAGGGGCTGGCGAAGCCCGGCGACTATGTGATCTGCCTTGGTGCCGGCACGATCACCAACTGGGCTTATGATCTGCCGAAGCAGCTGGCGGCATAGAACAATCATGCCCCACTCACTGACGATCGCTATTGCCGTCGAGACATTTCCGATCGCAGGCACCTTCATCATCTCGCGTGGCAGCCGCACCGAGGCCGTGGTCGTCACCGCGACCGTGAACAACGGCCGGCATGTGGGGCGCGGCGAATGTGTGCCCTATGCGCGCTATGGCGAGACGGTGGAGGGTGTGGCCGCCGAGATCGGGGTGCAGATCGCGCGGCTGATTTCGGGCTGTCGGCGGATGGAAATCAACGCGGCGATGAAGCCCGGTGCCGCACGCAATGCGCTTGATTGCGCGCTGTGGGATATCGAGGCCAAGCGCGCTGGTCTGCGCGCCTGGGAATTGGCGGGGTTGCCCGCACCTGTCCCTGTCCTCACCTGTTATACGCTGAGCCTTGGATCGCCCGAAGCCATGGAAGCTGCGGCCGAGCGCGCGGCGGACCGTCCGCTGCTGAAAGTGAAGCTGGGCGGGGAGGGCGACCC
>JBOFUS010000746.1:0-5333 GCA_051652685.1 Beijerinckiaceae bacterium | reverse complement strand
GAGCGCGGGTTGAGCGCATCGAGGCCCAAAAGATCGACCACCGTCTCGCGCGTCGTGGCGAGCGCATAGCGCCGCCGGTGGGTCATGGCACTGTCGCCGATCTCCACCATGAGATCGTAGGCGCCTTCCGGAGAGTCAGGTGCAGCCATGGTCCGCAGATTGTCCAGGATGAACTGCGTGCGCTCCAGCGCCCGGCCAATGCTCATGAAGCGCCAGCCTACAAAACGATACATGTTCTCGTGGACAAGACCGGTGAAGCCCGACACCTTGCGCAGCAGCACGCCCATGGCCCGGGCTGTGTCGTCGCCCGCTGTCAACCGCCCGGAGAAGCGTTTCGCTGTCTTGGCAAGATCGTTGAGGGCCATCCAGCCATCGACGGAGAAGCGATCACGGATCTTTCCGGCGCTGGTGACCGCCGACGCAATCGTCTGCATGAGACCGTCCGGGATCACCGCATCGCCATCAAGGCCGCGCTTGGCAAGCGCCTCGCGCAGCAGAGCGACCGTCGGCGCATCGCCGGTCGGATCTTCGGACAGCCGCAGGTGCAGCGCCCTGAGCAATCTCAGATGCCCTTCCGTGCGCTCCACATACCGCCCGAGCCAGAACAGATTGTCCGCAGCCCTGCTGGGCAGCGTGCCAGGCACGGCGCGCGAGAACGGACCGTCCGGCGTGCCGATCATCGTCTCCTGCACCACAGGGTTTGGGCTCACGATCCAGACATCGGCAGCAGAGCCGCCGCGCCGCATGGAGATCGCAGTGGGGTTTTCATTGCGCCCGATGCGGGCGTAGCCGCCGGGCATCACGCGCCAGCCGTCCGGGGTGCGCGTGAGGAACACACGCAGGCTCATGGGCCGCGGCAACAGGACGCCGTCTACGAGTGCGGGCGTGGTCGACAGCGTCACGACCTCCTGGCCAACGAGGCTGGCACCGTCATCGCGCAGCCGGTCGTCGAGCGAGGCTTCCGCCTGATCGCCCATCGCACCGCCGGTGAAGCCATGGTCATCAAGCTCGAACGGTAGCCTTGTGGACAGGGCGTCGCCGATCATCATGCGGCTGGCGTTGCGGCGGACATGCTCCGCTTCCGCATGCTGGCCGCACCACCATGTGGCGATATTGGGAAGCGCCAGCGGTTCGCCGAGCAGCTGCCGGGACAGCTTCGGCAGGAACGCGAGGAGCGCGCGGATCTCCAGAATGCCCGTACCCAGCGCGTTGACCAATGTCACGTTGCCTTGCCGTACCGCGCTGACAAGCCCCGGTGTGCCGATCTGCGAGCGAGGATCGAGCTCCAGCGGATCGGTGAAGCTGGCATCGAGTCGACGCCAGAGCACGTCGATGGGAATGGGACCGGCCACGGTGCGCACCATCAGCTCGCCGCCTTCGACCGTCAGATCCTCCCCCTCGAGCAGCCCGAAGCCGAGATAGCGGGCGATGTAGGCATGCTCGAAGTAGGTCTCGTTCAGCGGGCCGGGCGTGAGGATCGAGACGCGGTTGGTCTCGTGGTTGCGCATGCCGTTCAGCGTATCGCGAAAATGGCGGAAGAAGCCGGCGAGGCGGTGGACGTTGGCCCCGGCATAGAAGTCAGCAAACGCCCGCGCCGTCGCTACCCGGTTCTGCAACGCGAAACCGACGCCTGACGGTGCCTGCGTGCGGTCGCCCAGCACCCACCATTCGCCGCTTGGGCCACGGCCGATCTCGAAGGCGACGAAGTTGAGGAAATGGCCGCCGCGCGGCTGAACGCCCACCAGCGGGCGCAGCCACTCGGCGCTGGAGGCAACCAGCGAACCGGGCAGATGTCCCTCCTGCGCCAGCCGGTTGGGTCCATAGATATCCCGCGCCACCATCTCCAGCAGATTGGCACGCTGGATAAGGCCTGCACTGATCCGGTCCCAGTCGGCCTCGTCGATGAGAACAGGAACATGGCTGAGCGGCCATTCCAGCTCTGCGGACACGCCCTCGTCGTACTGACGGTAATAAACGCCGGCGTCGCGCAGGTAGTGGTCAGCACGCGACACATGATGACGCAGTTGCTCCGGCGTCTGGCCGGCGATGTAGTTCATGAACCGCCGCCAGACCGGCCGGATGCCGCCGGCAGCATCGCGCAATTCATCGGCAACACCGGCCGTTGCTGCGTAGTTCCGCAGCAGGGCGAGGGTGGCGTCGGCCGCCAAGGGGAACGAGGCCGGCATCGGCTAGAGTCCTGCCGCCCGGCGCAGATCGAGCGTCAGCGGAAACTCGGGATGTGGCGTTTCCGCTGCCAGCATGTACGGGCCGGCTGTGTGGCCATGGGTCTCGAACCGCGTCAGCCGGCGCGCCTCGGCCTCATTGCCGTTGACGGGGAACGTGTCGTAGCTGCGCCCGCCCGGATGCGCCACATGGTAGGTGCAGCCGCCCAGCGCCCGCCCGGTCCAGCGATCAAAGATATCGAACGTCAGCGGCGCATCGACGGGCAGTCTCGGATGCAGGGCAAGCGACGGCTGCCAGGCCTTGAAGCGAACGCCGCCGACCGCCTCGCCGCCCGTCGCCGTCTGCCGCAACGGCACGGGCCGCCGGTTGCAGGCGACCGTGAAACGCGAGGGGTCGGCTGCGGAAAGCTTGACCTGCAGGCGCTCGACCGAGCTGTCGGTGTAACGCACTGTTCCACCAATCGCACCGGTTTCGCCCAGCACATGCCATGGCTC
Organism: Beijerinckiaceae bacterium; assembly: GCA_051652685.1. GTDB lineage: Bacteria > Pseudomonadota > Alphaproteobacteria > Rhizobiales > Beijerinckiaceae > JADCCX01. The sequence goes on along the minus strand of JBOFUS010000746.1, from coordinate 2,655 downwards.
CAGCGCCTGACGGAGCTCCAGCTTCACGCCTTCATATTCCACATCGCCGCAATACGGAAAACGGAACTCGGCCTGCGCCTTGAACCACTCGGGCCGGAGCGTGAAGCCGTGGCGGTCGAGATCTCCCAGCACATCAAGGAAATCCTCCCAGATGAAATGCGGCAGCATGAAACGGTCGTGCAGCACTGTTCCCCAGCGCGTCAGCGGTCCGTCAAGCGGTGCCTGCCACAATCGCGCGATGATGGCCCTGAGCAGCACCTGCTGGGCAAGGCTCATGCGCGGATCGGGCGGCATCTCGAAGCCGCGAAACTCGACAAGCCCCAGCCGGCCCGTGGGGCCATCGGGCGAGAACAGCTTGTCGATGCAGATCTCCGACCGGTGCGTGTTGCCCGTCACGTCCACCAGCAGATTGCGCAGTAACCGGTCCACGATCCATGGCAACGGAGGGGCAGCATTTAGGCCAGCAAGCTTCGTGGCCGTGCCGGACGGAATCTGGCCAAGCGCGATTTCCAGCTCGTAGAGCGCATCGTGACGCGCCTCGTCGATGCGCGGTGCCTGGCTTGTCGGACCGATGAACAGGCCTGAGAAAAGATAGGACAGGCTCGGATGCCGCTGCCATTGCAGAATGAGGCTTTTCAAAAGGTCTGGCCGGCGCAGGAACGGGCTGTCCAGCGTCGTGGCCCCGCCCACCACCACATGGTTGCCGCCGCCGGTTCCGGTGTGGCGGCCATCAAGCATGAACTTGTCCGCGCCCAGCCGGCATTGCCGCGCCTCGGCATAGATGGTTTCCGTGGTGGCAACGCATTCGGCCCAGCTCGTCGCGGGATGGATATTGACCTCGATCACGCCGGGATCGGGTGCCACGCGGATGACGTTGAGCCGGGGATCTGCCGGCGGCGGATAGCCCTCGATATGGACCGGCAGTCCGATCTTCCGCGCGGCTGTCTCCGCGGCGGCCACCAGCTCGAGATAGTCCTCGACGCGCTCGGTCGGTGGCATGAAGACGCAGAGCCGCCCATCGCGCGGTTCCACGCAAATGGCCGTGCGAACGGCACCCTCGACCGGTTCGAGGCTCTGCTCGTTGCGTGCCTGTGTGCTCTCGGACGCGGTGAATTGCGCCGCCATTTGCGGCCTTTCCGGCGCTAGCATCACGGCGTCCAGATCGCCGCGAGGCTCCGTCGGGTCGGCCGGATGCAGGAACGGATACTGTGACGGCGGCACATAAGGCAGCGATCCCAGCGGCAGGCGATAGCCAGCAGGGCTGTCGCCGGGCACCAGAAACAGATGTTGCCGGCGCAGCTTCCACTGCTCGGATTTCCAGCGCGGCCCGGCATCGTCGCCGCTGGCGGCGGCGCGGGATTGCCAGCGCTGGATCGGCAACACAAACCCCGAAGGGCTCGTGAGGCCGTTGCCGAAGACCCGGGCGATGCGGTGGCGCTCCTCCGGGTCTTCGAGCCGTGAATTCTCGGGCGTTACATTCTCGGGCAGATTTCCCTCTTTGAGAATCCATTCCGCCGGATCTTCGTATGCTGGCACGATATTCGTCGTCGGCACGCCGAGTTCTGCCGCCAGTGTGTCGAGCAGCCGTTCGGCATCCGCCGCCTTGGCACCGGTGCTCGCACCTTCCACCGCCACGAGTGCTGGATCCTGCCAGATCGGCTTGCCGTCACGGCGCCAATAGACCGAGAAGGTCCAGCGCGGCAGCGTTTCGCCGGGATACCACTTGCCCTGCCCGTAGTGCAGGAAACCGCCCGGCGCAAAACGCTCCCGCAGCTTGCGGATCAGCTTATCCGCCAGCGCCCGCTTCTGCGGGCCAACGGCATCGGTGTTCCACTCCGCGCTCTCGAAATCATCAATGGACACGAAGGTCGGCTCACCGCCCATCGTCAGCCGCACATCGCCAGCCACGAGCGCAGCATCCACCTTGTGGCCGAGCGAATCGAGCGCCGCCCAGGATTCATCCGAGAACGGCTTGGTGATGCGCGGCGTCTCCGCCACCCGCATCACCTTCATGTCGAAGGCGAACGTGGTGGTGGCCGCGCTCGCCATGCCGGCCACTGGCGCGGCATTCCTGTAGTGCGGGCAGGCGGCCAATGGAATGTGGCTTTCGCCGGCCAGCAGGCCGGACGTTGGATCAAGCCCGATCCATCCGGCACCGGGCAAATAGGCTTCGGCCCAGGCATGCAGGTCGGTGAAATCGTGGTCGGTACCCGGTGGCCCGTCCAGCGACACGAGATCCGGTTTCAGCTGGATCAGATAGCCCGACACGAAGCGCGCCGCGATGCCGCGATGCCGGAGCGCCTGCACCAGCAGCCAGCTCGAATCCCGGCAGGATCCCGTAGCGCGGGCAAATGTCTCCTCCGGCGTCTGCACGCCGGGCTCCATGCGGATGAGGTAGCCGATATCGCGGGCCACGGCAGCATTGAGCTCGACGAGGAAGTCCACCGTGCGCCGGCGCATCCGTGGAACACCTGCCAGGAACGTCGCCATTCCGGGCCCGATCGGTTCAGGCTGCAGATAGATCGCCAGATCGGCTGCGATGTCTTCGGGATACGCGAAGGGCCAGTGCTCGGCGGCTTCCTCCACGAAAAAGTCAAACGGGTTGTAGACCCGCATGTCGGCGACGAGGTCGACCTCGATTTTGAACTCGCGCAC
>JBOFUS010000745.1:0-8703 GCA_051652685.1 Beijerinckiaceae bacterium | reverse complement strand
AAACCAAAGCCGAACTGCACCGTCAGGATGGTGCTCAGCTGGCCGGCAGCTGCCAGCCAACGCAGCTTGATCAGCGTATCAAGGCGTATCTGCCGGGCTGACGGACTGCGGTTCTGCGGGATCGTTTCAATCATCTGTGCCGCTATGTCGGCTTTCAATTCGCATTCGGCAAGGTGGCCGCAGCGGTTCCGACGTCATGGAGTCAGGGAACCGGACTTATTTTCAAGTTGGCCTAACGCCGCAACGCTTCATCAACCGTTATGGCTGAAGGTGAATCACATCATTGCGTCATGTTGTGTACGGGAAGCCCCGATGGACGATCTACTTCGCGAATTCGTTGTCGAGACCAGCGAGAATATCGAGGTCGTTGACAACGAACTGGTCCGCTTCGAGCAGGACCCCAACAACCGCGCAATCATCGCGCAGATCTTTCGGTTGGTCCATACGATCAAGGGTACCTGCGGTTTCCTTGGACTGCCACGCCTTGAAGCCCTGACCCACGCGGCTGAATCGGCCATCGACCGCTTTCGCGACGGTGCGCCTGTCACGCGCGACGCTGTCACGCTCATCCTCTCCACCATCGACCGGATCAAGGTGATCATGGCGGAGCTCGACCGGTCCCAGCTCGAGCCGAACGGCGCGGACGATGACCTGATCGGTGCTCTGGAAAAGCTGACGCTTGCCCAGGCCGAGGCCCGCGAGGCGCTGGCCTCCGACATTACCATCGGCTCACTGGTGTATCAGGTGCTTGAACGCCCGCTGCGCCCAGGTGAGGTGTCGCTTGACGATCTGGAGAAAGCCTTCCGCGAAACCGATCTGGATGAATCAGAGCTGGACGCCGCGTTCCTCAGCCGCGCCGGCCTTGTTGAAGCCCCTGCGCCAGCACCTCCTGCGCCGTATCAGGCCGATGACGCGTTGGATGGCACCGTCGACCACGCCGGGGATGCGAGCCAGCGCAAGAATTCGATCCGGGTTCCCGTCGACACCCTCGAACACCTCATGACCATGGTGTCGGAGCTGGTGCTGACCCGCAACCAGCTGCTGGAACTTTCGCGGCGCGATGCCAACAGCCAGTTCAAGGCACCCTTGCAGCGGCTCTCCCATGTGACGGCGGAGCTGCAGGAAGGCGTCATGAAGACGCGCATGCAGCCGATCGGCACAGCCTGGTCACGTCTGCCCCGTCTTGTCCGCGATCTCTGCGAGGACCTGGGCAAGGACATCGAGCTGGTGATGGAGGGCGCCGAAACCGAGATTGATCGCCAGCTGCTCGATCTCGTCCGCGACCCGATGCTGCACATGATCCGCAACGCGGCTGACCATGGCATCGAAACGCCGGCGGAACGGCGGTCAGCCGGGAAGCCCCTGCGCGGGCGCATCCGCGTCTCTGCGGCGCAGGAAGGCGGATACATCACTGTCGCCATCGTCGATGATGGCCGCGGCCTCAACCTCACGCGTATCCGCGAGAAGGCGGCACGGCTCGGGCTGGCGTCGACCGGCGAAATCGCCCGCATGAGCGACCTGCAGGTGGCGCGTTACATCTTCCATCCCGGCTTCTCGACGGCCAGCGAGGTAACGAACATCTCGGGTCGTGGCGTCGGCATGGACGTCGTGCGCACCAATATCGAACGGATGGGTGGATCGGTCGATGTCAAGACCACCGCCGGTCAGGGCACGACGGTCGATATCAGGATTCCGCTCACGCTCGCCATTGCGGCGGCGCTCATTCTGGAATGCGGTGGCCAGCGTTTCGCCCTGCCGCAGATGGCTGTGGTGGAACTGGTGCGCCCGACGGGCAATGCCGAAGCGCGGATCGAGCATATCCACAGCGCTCCTGTGCTCAGGTTGCGCGAAAAGCTGCTGCCGCTCGTGCGGCTGAGCACAGCGCTGGGCATGGGCGGCGCGGTCGAGCGCGACTGGAGCGAGGCGTTCATCGTCATCTGCCAGGTCGGCACGTCCCGCTTCGGCGTGGTGGTCGACAGTGTGATCCAGACCGAGGAGATCGTCGTGAAGCCGCTCTCGGCGCGCCTGCGGCATCTCGGCTGCTACTCCGGCGCGACAATCATGGGCGACGGTGCCGTGATCATGATCCTGGATCCCAACGGTCTCGCCAAGCACATCGGTGCCCTGACCGAAGCGCACAACGACAACCGGCTTGACATAGAGCAGGCGGATGCCGGCGGCATCGAGAAGAGCTCGCTCCTGGTCTTCCATGCTGGCGAAGGTGGGCCAAAGGCAGTGCCGCTGGCGCTCGTGACGCGGCTCGAGGAGATTGACGTTGCCCGCATCGAGCGCGCCGACGGCCGCCATGTGGTGCAGTATCGGGGCCGTCTCATGCGGCTCGTCTCCTTCGATGGCGAGGTCCGCATCAGGGAGACCGGTGCGCAACCTGTTCTCGTGTTTTCGAGCGGTGAGAGCGTCGTCGGCCTTCTCGTGGACGAGATCATCGACATCATCGAAGAGGCGCTGGAGCTGGGCATGGGCGGAACATGCGCCGGCGTGCTGGGTTCAGCCGTGCTGCGTGGCAAGACGACCGACATCATCGACGTCGCCCATTTCCTGCCCGAGATGGCAGGTGGCACGAGCGCCGGGCAGCGGCGAAAGCCGAAACTTCTGCTCGTCGAACCAACAGAGTTCATGCGCGCCATGCTGGCACCCGTGCTTCAGGCTGCCGGCTATGACGTGCAGACATCCGCGAGCGCCCATGATGCGCTGCGCCAGGCCGCCGGCGGCAGCCATGCGGTCATTGTCGGCAACCTCGAGGCGGTGGGCGTCGCGGCAATGCCCGGCCAGCTTGGCAACGGGCCGGTCTTCATCGGCCTTGCCACCCGCGCGTCGCGCGCAGTGCTCGACGCCGCGCATCAATCCGGTTTCCGCGATGTGGTCGGCATGTTCGACCGCCAGGGACTGCTGGCAACGCTCGCCGAGGCGACCAGCCACATGGGAGAAGCGGCATGAACCCGAACCGGTCGATTGTGTCGCGCGACGATGAAGCAATCCTCGACGATGGCGAGCAGTTCGTCACTGTTTTTGTCGGCGGACAGATGTTCGGCCTGCCCATCCTCCAGGTTCGCGACGTCTTCATGGTCAGCGAAATCACTCCGGTGCCACTCTCTCCACGCACCATCGCGGGCCTTTTCAACCTGCGCGGCCGTGTTGTGACGATGCTGAGCATGCAGGGCATGCTTGGCATTGGCCGTGACATTGCGGTCGCCGAAAGCACGGCCATCGGCGTCGAATGGCGCGGCGAGGCCTATGGGCTTCTTGTCGAGAGCGTCGGCGAAGTGATGCACCTGTCGGCTTCGGCGCGGGAGCCCAACCCCATGAATCTCGATCCGCGCTGGGCTGGCCTCAGTGCCGGCGTCTATCGCCTCAAGGACCGCCTGCTCATCGAACTCAGCTTCGATGCGCTCTTCAACGCCGAATTCGCCCGCGCCGCCTGAACATCCGAAGGACTCAACCCATGGCCAAGCACTGTCTCGTCGTCGACGACTCCGCCGTCATCCGCAAGGTCGCCCGCCGCATCCTGGAGGGCATGGACTTCATCATCCTAGAAGCCGAGGATGGCAGCAAGGCACTCGACGTCTGCGCCATGCGCATGCCGGATGCGATCCTGCTCGACTGGAACATGCCCGTCATGGACGGCTATGAGTTCCTGCGGATGCTGCGCCGCAGCGAGAATGGTTCGAAGCCCAAGGTCGTCTTCTGCACGACCGAAAATGACGTGGCCCATATCGCCAAGGCGATGCACGCCGGCGCGGACGAATACATCATGAAGCCCTTCGACAAGGATATCCTGTCGAGCAAGTTCATGCAGATCGGTCTCGGCTGACCCTGAAAGGCCAGGGGTCAGCCGCCGCCATGTCCGCCACGATGTCCGCCTCACCGTCCCGGCCAATGCCGGCGACCGGTTCCGCGTTCGCGCCCATCCGCGTGATGATCGTGGATGACGCCGTCGTGGTTCGTGGGCTGCTGGCGCGCTGGATGACGGAAGCCGGCGGCATCGAGATTGCCTCGACCCACCGCACCGGTGCGGAGGCCGTCGCGGCCATCGAACATATCCGTCCGGACGTGGTGCTGCTCGACATCGAGATGCCGGACATGGACGGCATTACCGCGCTGCCATTGCTGCTGAAAAAATGGCCAAGGGCGGTCGTGATCATTGCCTCGACGCTGACCACGCGGAACGCCGACATATCGCTGCGCTGCCTCTCGCTCGGTGCCATCGACTATGTGGCGAAGCCATCGACCAACCGCGACGTGACCTTCTCAACGGATTTCCGCCGCAACATTATCGACAAGATCAAGACACTTGGCAGGCGAGCCCCGCCCGCGAGCGCCAGGACTCCGCTCGCGCTTGCGACGGCACCGGCGGCAGCAACCGTCCACGATCTCAGATCGCTCAACCGGGCGCAGACGAGACTCGTCTGCATCGGCGCATCGACCGGCGGCCCCAACGCAGTCCTCGATCTCCTCAAGGCATCGCGAGCCGCCTTGCAGAAAGTGCCCATCGTGGTGGTCCAGCACATGCCGACAATGTTCACGGCAATGTTCGCCGAACACCTTCGCAGGCAACTCGCCATCGACGCCAGCGAAGCGGTTCATGGCGAGCCGCTGGAGCGCGGCCGTGTCTATGTCGCACCGGGTGGCAAGCATCTTCGCATGGAGCGCGCGGCGGCCGGCGTGCGCGTGGTGATCGACGACAGCGCGGCGGTCAACTTTTGCAAGCCCTCCATCGACATCACAATGCACTCGGCCGGACTTGCGTATGGGCCGGGCGTGCTCGGCGTGATGCTGACGGGCATGGGCTCGGACGGCCTGCGTGGCGCAGGCGAGATCGTGGAACGGGGCGGCAATATCATTGCCCAGGACGAGGCCAGCAGCGTTGTCTGGGGCATGCCCGGAGCGGTTACCCGCAAAGGGCTTTGCGCGGCGGTAGAGCCTCTGGAGGGCCTGAGCCGGCTCGTGAACCGTCTGGCCGGAGGCAGCCCGTGAACGAGGCTGATCTCGCCCTCATCCAGCTCTTCGTGCTGAAGCGGACGGGCATCGTGCTGACGCCTGAGAAGCGCTATCTCGTTGAAACACGGCTGGAGCCAGTGGCGCGCCAGATGAAGCTTGCCGGCCTGGCCGCGATCGCGCAGCGTTTGCGCCACGGGGACCGGCTGGTCGAGACGCAGGTCATCGACGCGATGACCACGAATGAGACGCTGTTCTTCCGTGACCGGCTGCCCTTCGACGCCTTCGAAAAAACCATGCTGCCCGAGCTCATCAGTGCGCGCCGCAGCCGGGGCAGGATCCGCATCTGGTGCGCCGCCTGCTCGACCGGGCAGGAGCCCTATTCGCTGGCAATGATCCTTGACGAAAAGCGGCACGAGCTTGCCGGCATCAATGTCGAAATTCTGGCGACAGACGTGTCCGAGCGCGTGCTGGAGCAGGCGAAGGCCGGCGTCTACAGCCAGTTCGAGGTGCAGCGTGGCCTGCCGATCAAGCTGCTGATGAAGCATTTTACGCAGGTCGAAACGCGCTGGAAGATCAACCCGGCGCTGGGCGAGAAGATCAGCTACAAGCCATTCAACCTGCTCAATCCGTTTCGCCAGCTGGGCATGTTCGACATTATCTTCTGCCGCAACGTGCTGATCTATTTCAATGAAACCACGAAGCGCGACGTGCTTCGCCGTTTCTCGGAAGTCATGGAGCCCGACAGCTATCTGGTGCTCGGCGGCGCCGAATCCGTGCTTGGTCTTAGCCAGGAACTCGCGCCCCACAAGGACGAGCGTATTCTCTGCGTCCACGCCGGTTCACCCATGGCCAGCAAGATCGGCCAGAGCTTCATGCGCCAGCGCATGTCGGCGTAAGCTCAGTTTGACGTCATTGCGAGTGTAACGAAGCAATCCAGCGCCACGCTGGCCACGTGCTATGCGGGTGGAAAGGTCGCTCTGGATTGCTTCGCTATGCTCGCAATGACGGGCCAGAATGGAATGATCAGAGCGGCATTGCCCTGAAGGCTTTCCTAGGCCGCCGTCGAGATCCGCGCCTGCCCCGGCTCCGGCACCACGACCCCCACAGCCTCGTATTCGTTGAGCTTGTTCCGCAGCGTCCGGATCGAGATGCCAAGGATGCGGGCCGCGTGCGTGCGGTTGCCCAGACAATGGTCGAGCGTGTCGAGGATCAGCGTCTGCTCCACCTCGGCGACCGTCTTGCCGACCAGCGAGCGCGTGATGGCCTCCGCTGTCAGCGCAGCACGGGCAGCGGGACCTGACGGCGGGGCCATCGCTTCGCCGTCCGGCGACACCAGCACCTCAGGGTCGATTTCAGCGCCCTCCGAGAGCAGAACCGCGCGGTGCAGCGTGTTTTCGAGCTCGCGCACGTTGCCGCGCCAGGCATTGCCAGTCAGCGCCCGCCGCGCGGCCGCACCGATGGCCTTGGCCGGCAGGCCGTTCAGTTCTGCATATTTGCGCGCGAAATGGTCGGCGAGCGCCAGGATATCGTCCGGCCGCTCGCGCAGCGGCGGAATGCGCAGATTGACCACGTTGAGGCGGTAGAACAGGTCTTCCCGGAACTCGCCCTTTTGCACGGCTTCCTGAAGGTTGCGGTTCGATGTTGCCATGATGCGGATATCGACCTTGACGGGCGCGGTGCCGCCCACGCGGTCGATCACACGCTCCTGGATGGCGCGCAGCAGCTTCGATTGCAGCCTCAGATCCATCTCCGAGATTTCGTCGAGCAGCAGCGTGCCGCCGTTGGCTTCCTCGAACTTGCCGATACGGCGCGCGACAGCGCCGGTGAACGCGCCCTTTTCATGGCCGAAAAGCTCCGATTCCAGCAGATGCTCGGGAATCGCCGCGCAGTTGACCGAGATGAACGGCCGGTCCTTGCGCTTGGATTTCTGCTGCACGAAGCGCGCCATGACCTCCTTGCCGACACCGCTTTCGCCGGTGATCAGCACGGACGCTTCCGACGCTGCGACCTGTTGGGCCAGCTTGACCACACGCTCCATCGACGGATCACGGAAGACAAAGCCCGGCTTGTCGCGGCTGACTGCCTCGAGGATCGCCGCGATCAACTCGGGATCAGGCGGCAGCGGAATGTACTCGCGGGCACCGGCCTGGATGGCCGCCACAGCGGCGCGCGCGTCGGCTGCAGCGCCGCAGGCGACGATGGGAACGACGATGCGCTCCTGCTCCATCGATTCCGCAAGCGCGCGGATATCGAGCGCCACATCGACCATGAGCAGGTCTGCGCCACGCCCGGCACGCAGATGCATCAGGGCGCCTTCGACGCTGTCGGCTTGTGCCACCTGGGCGCCGCGTTCGCGGGCGATCTTGGCGGCGGTGATCAGTTCACCCTTCAGTGTTCCGATGATGAGGAGGCGCATCGTGTTGTTTCCTTCCCTTGCGGGCAATTAGCGCTCGGTCTTGATGATTTCAGTCATGGTCACGCCGAGCTTCTCCTCGACGACAACCACTTCACCACGCGCGACGAGGCGGTTGTTGACGTAAATGTCGATGGCCTCGCCCACGCGGCGGTCGAGCTCCAGCAGCTGGCCTGGCGCGAGCTTGAGAAGTTGCGACACGTCCATGCGGCTGCGGCCGAGCACGGCCGAAACCGTGACCGGCACGTCAAGCAACTGCTCCAGATCTGCGGCTGTTTTTGGCGAGCGCGGCGGCGCACCACCCGGCAGGCTGCCTTCGGGACCATTGAGGTCGGGCAGATTGAAATCGTTGTCCATGGGTCAGACCCCCCTTGCAAATCCGGCTGCCAACGCCTTGTCGACGCTCGCAGCCACCAATTCCTCGACGCGGGCGCGATCGCGCACCACGCCGCCATCCGCCCACTCGATGCGCACGTCGCCGGGCGCGATCTCGGGCTCGCCCATCACGATCAGCCGGCCCTCGAAGCCGCGTTCGCGGGCAAGACCGCGCATCAGTTCGTTGGCGGCGTCGGTGAGTTCCGGTGCCACGCGCACAGCCACATGGGGCTGGCCGCGCAGATCCTCGAAGATATCGCGGGCAATGGAAGCCACGGTTTCCAGCGGCGCGCGGTCCATCAACCGGCCGGCGAGAACGCGCGCGAGATCATGGGCGAAGCGCAGCGCCTCGTCCGTCGCGGCCCGCTCAATTCCCGTCAGCTCCTGCCGAACGCCATCAAAAGCCATGCCGACGCTCTCCATGGCCCGCGCCAGCCGCGCCGTTTCCTCGTGGCGGGCCTGGTCCTGCCCTTCGAGATAGCCTTGCGTTCTTGCATCCGCGACGGCGAGCGCCAGCAGCTTGCCGTGCTCGGAAAGGGTGAGTGTCGGCTCCTTCTCCTCCAGCGGGACGAATTTCGCTGTTGTTTCGGGGAAGGCGCGGGAAAAGGCGAATTTGGCCGCTGTCATCAGTAAACCAGCTCGTCTTCGGCGCGGTTCTTGGAGATGATAATCTCGCCCTTGGCAGCCAGATCCTTGGCCAGCAGCACCATCTTCACCTGCGCGTCATCCACCTCTTTCAGGCGCACAGGGCCGAGCGCGCCCATGTCGTCCTCAAGGTTGCGGGCGGCACGGTTTGACATGTTGCCAAGGAAGAAGCTGCGTGCCGCTTCGGATGCGCCCTTCAGCGCCATGGCGAGCGTATCCTTCTCGGTGCCGCGCAGCAGTGTCTGGACGCTGCCAGGATCAAGCTTCATCAGGTCGTCGAAGGTAAACATCAGCGAGCGGATGCGGGACGCGCT
>JBOFUS010000744.1:0-1776 GCA_051652685.1 Beijerinckiaceae bacterium | reverse complement strand
TTTCGGTCTTGGCGAGTTCCCAGGGGCGCGACCGGTTCTGATAGGGTTTCGAGGTCAGCGCGCCGACCGGGCAGAGATCGACCACGTTGCCCTGCAGCTCGGAGGCCATGGCGGCTTCGAGATAGGTCGTGATCTCCATATCCTCGCCACGGCCGATGGAGCCGAGATCGCCCACTCCCGATACTTCCTGCGTGAACCGGACGCAGCGTGTGCAGTGGATGCAGCGCGTCATCGTCGTCTTCACCAGCGGGCCGATGTATTTGTCCTCGACCGCGCGCTTGTTCTCGACGTAACGCGAGTTATCGACGCCATAGGCCATCGCCTGATCCTGCAGGTCACACTCGCCGCCCTGATCGCAGATTGGGCAATCGAGCGGATGGTTGATGAGCAGGAACTCCATCACACCCTCGCGGGCCTTCTTTACCATCGGCGATTTCGTCAGCACCACCGGCGGCTCGCCGTTGGGGCCGGGGCGCAGGTCGCGCACGCCGACCGCGCAGGAGGCCTGGGGCTTGGGCGGTCCGCCTTTCACCTCGACAAGGCACATGCGGCAGTTGCCGGCGACCGTCAGCCGCTCGTGGAAGCAGAAACGCGGCACTTCCGCGCCGGCGGCCTCGCAGGCCTGCAGCAGCGTGTAATGCGGCGGCACATCGATTTCCGCCCCGTCAATGATGAGCTTGGTCATCTCGTCCCCGAACCTATTGCCTGAGCGGCGGTATGGCGGACGCGTTGGAAGGCGCGCGCGCCGTGCGCGGCCGCTCCGCCTGCGCCTTGAGATCGCCCAGCGACCGGTTGGCTTCCTGAATATCGCCGTCCGTCAACTGAAGTTGGCATGTTGTTGCGCCCCCATCGATGACGTAGCGGTCCTCCGTGACGATTGTGCCCGGACCATCTGGCGCGGTCGCGAGATACACCCGAAGCGTGCGGCCGTCCTGATGCGGGCCGCACTGCTGCTCGACGACCTGCGAAGACTGGCGCAGCGGCACTTCAAGCGTCACGCCGGTGGCGTTTGCGCCCAAAACGTTGGTGCCCCGCGTTCTGGCGCGCTCGACGATGGTGTCCTGAACGCGCTGCGGTGTTGCTCCGATCTGGATGGTCGGCTTGTTGCCGGAAGCGACCGGCGCCGGAGCGGGTGGTTGAGCCTGTGGCTGCGGGGGCTGCACCGCAACGCGGGGCTGGCTCGAGCCGAAGGGGTTCGAGAACGGGTTGCCGGAAGGGATGCAGCCGGCGACAAGCGCCGCGGTGAGTGCGACGATCCCCGGTCTCGCCAAACGCCGGCACTGTCTTTGCGAAAATGAGAATGTCACCATCATCATTCCCCCTTCTTCGCTGTTGATAAACCGCTGTCTTGAGCGGAACGCCAAATCGCGAGCATGTCAGAGACGAGAACGCCATCAATCGTCATTCCATCAATCCGGCATTCCGTCAGGGTCGCGCCAGAGAAATTGGCCTTCTTCACCAGCAAACCTGAAAGATTGGCATCGTTGATGCGCCAGCCAGACATGTTGACGTCGTCAAAGCTCGCACCCGATATATTGATGTTCTCGAATGTCGCACCCGAGATGTTCACGTTGTTGAAGACTGAACCCGAAAGATCAGATTTCTTCACGCTGAGCCGGTGCTTGGCCTCGTAGAATTCCATCCGTCTTACTCCGCCGCCAACATGTCTTACGCCTCTCCACAGCGGACGAAGAATTGCGCTTCCCCCAGTGGCCGTTCGGCGACCAGAAGACGGTCCTTCGTGATCTGGTTCACATCAATCTGCAGCAGCCGCTG
>JBOFUS010000743.1:0-5589 GCA_051652685.1 Beijerinckiaceae bacterium | reverse complement strand
TCGCGCTCAGCGGCGAGCGCATGCTGACGGCGTTTGATACGAAGACCCTGAAGGCCGGCAAGCCGGTCGAGGTCAAGGGCGTCAACGGCCGCATCGTCGGCATCGACCGGCGTCCATCGGACGGCATGCTCTATGCTGTCTCCACCGATGGCACCGTCTACACCGTCGATGCCGCCAGCGGCCAGGCGACGATGAAGGTGAAGCTCGAGACCATGCTGCCGCCCGGCGTCATTGCCACGGTGGACTTCAACCCGGCCGCCGACCGCCTGCGCCTGCTGGGCAGCGATGGCACCAGCCTGCGCGCCAACGTCGATGATGGCAAGGTGACGGTGGATGGCCGCCTCAAGTATGCCGATGGCGACAAGGCCTTTGGAAAGACACCGAAAATCGTCGCGGGCGCCTATTCCAACAGCGTCAAGGGCACGAAGGAAACCGCGCTCTACGACATCGATGGCGCGCTCGGCACCTATCTCAAGCAGGCCCCGCCCAACGACGGTATCCTTGTTACGATGGGCGATCTCGGCGTGAAGGGCGATGTCATCGCCTTCGACATCTCCACCGCCGCCGACGGCCGCAACAGCGGCTTCGCGATTGCCATGGGCCAGCTGCACTCGGTCGATATCGCGACCGGTGCCGCGAAGGCGCTGGGCAAGGTTGCGGGCCTTCCGGACGGGGTCCGCGACATGGCCATGCTCGGCCAGTAAGGCGGCGACGGGGATCTGGCGCGGGATGTTTCCGATGGAAGCGTCCCGCGCCGCTGCCGTTGGGGAGGCAACGCACGGGGCAATTATGAAGTATTATCTGAACCCGGGATTTGCTGATGAGGCGGTTTTGTGTTAATACTTTGGCCCAAGTTAGCTGGTAGTTGCGTATCCCACCATGCATCCAGAAGTGAACCCCGGGGCGACGATGGGGACGAGCGGAAAGACCAGGCCGGGCAACACCGCGATCATGTCGTGGAAGGAGTTCATCTCTCTTGGCATGCTGGGCACGGCGCTTTTCCTGACCTTCGCGAGCATGGATCTGTTCGAGAAGCTGGTCGAGTTGGCCAAGAGCCACGAGGATTGGGAACTCGACGAGCTCGTCCTCGTCATCCCGGTTGTTACTTTTCTTCTCGCCATCTTCACCACCAACCGCATCATCCAGCTGCGGCGCGAGAGCCGCGCCCGCATGGCGGCAGAGGCGGAAGCGCTGCGCATCGCCACGATCAACACCACGACGGGGCTCCCGAACGAGTCGGAGATCTTGAGGCTGGCTGATGAGGCGTTGTCGGGTGCAGGTGGCCGGACGCCCGTGAGCGCCCTGATCATCCGCCACAATCTTCGCCGCAAGTTCCTGCGCCGCACGGGCGAGGAAGACGCGGCGACCGCCCTTGCCGACTTCATCTCCCGCACGCGCCGCACGTTGCCGCTGAAATCGATCATCGGCAGTCTCGACAACGACAGCCTCATGGTGTTCTCGCCCGGCATGGCGGCCGATGCCCGCAGCCAGAAGCTGATCGAGGCGCTCGCCACTGCGCTTGGCGAGCCCGTCGAGGCCGGTGGAATTTCGATCCGCGTCAAGAACCGCATCGGCGTTTCCTATCAGAACACCGGTAACCCGGCGGATGTCCTGGATGCCACCGGTCTGTTCAGCCGCGCCTTGCGGGCGCTTGAGGAGCAGCCGGTCACCAATCTTTCGGCCGTGACGGTTTTCGACGTCAAACTCGATCAGGAACTGGTGAAGCGCCGCGAAACGTTCAAACAGCTGCGCCTTGCCATCGAGAACGACGAGACGGATTGCGTCTTCCAGCCGATCATCGATCTGGCGAGCGGCGCGACCGTCGCCTTCGAGGCACTGGCCCGCTGGACGCCCAAAGGCGGCGAGCCTGTCCCGCCGGATGTGTTCATTCCCATGCTGGAAAAAGCCGGCCTGATTGATGGTTTCACGGATGCCGTGCTTGACAAGGCGCTGCGCTGCGCCCGCGCGCTGCCCGAGGACATCGGCATGGCCGTCAACGTGTCGCGGCTCCAGCTGATGGACCCGCAACTCTACATGCGCATCTTCCAGCGCATCCAGCGCTACGGGATCACCGCAAGGCGGCTTGAGCTTGAGGTGACGGAAACCCAGGACCTGGGCGAAGTCGCCACCAGTCGCCAGTCCATCGTGGCGCTGCGTGCGCTGGGTGTGCGTGTCGCCATCGATGATTTCGGTGCGGGCTTCTCCAACCTGCACGTTCTCACCGAGATCGACTTTGATCGCATCAAGATCGACCGCAAGTTCATCAAGGATATCCGCAAGTCACCGAAAAACCGCGCCATCGTCGAGGCGACCATCGCCATGACGCTGAGCCTGCGCCGCTCGCTGACGGCGGAAGGCATCGAGGACGAGGCGACGGCGGACCTGCTGAAGGAGATTGGTTGCGAGCGCGGCCAGGGCTATTTCTTCGGCAAGCCGATGAGCGCCGACGATGCCGTGGCCTTTGTCAAGCGCCGGCCGGGACCGGGGCTGGATTACCGCAAGGCGGCGAAGCTCGCAGAGCCTGTCGAGAAAACCGCAGCTGCCGCAAAATTCCCGATGGCCTCGGCAGCCCGCGATCGCCTGGCCCAGGTGACCGGCAGCGCGCGCAGCGCAATGGAACGCCCCCTCGGCGGGCTTACGCCGACGCTCAAGACCAAGGGCTGAAGGGCAGCACCTGGCAGGTCGGTGAAAAACGATCCCGGCCCCGTTATTGCGAGCGCAGCGAAGCAATCCAGACGACATTTCCGGCAAAGATCGAAGTGTTTCCGATGGTTGCGGCGTGATTTCTGGATTGCTTCGTCGCTTCGCTCCTCGCAATGACGGTGACGTCGGTGTTTTTCAACAGTCTGCCAGGGCAGCATCGGCCGATTGGGGCTGATCGCACCGTCGCCTATTGCCGTTGGATATTTCAAACCTAAACTATCCCTGATCGATCAGGGAGCGGCACAGGATGCGCATTGCGGTGGTGGGCGGCGGCCCGGCGGGGCTTTACTTCGCGCTGCTGATGAAGCGCGACCGGCCGGAACTCGACATTACGGTGCATGAGCGCAACCGGGCCGATGACACGTTCGGCTTCGGCGTGGTGTTCTCGGACCGCACGCTCGACAATTTCCGCGCTGCCGATGCGCCCAGCTACCGCGCCATCGCCGACAGTTTCGCCTATTGGGACGACGTCGAGATCCGGTTCCGGGGTGAAACCTTCCGCATCGGTGGCAACGGTTTCTGCGGCTGCTCCCGCCGCACGCTGCTGATGCTGTTGCAGGAACGCGCGCAGGGGCTGGGCGTCAAACTCGTCTATTCCAGCGACGTGGGCGATATCGCCGCGCTGTGTGCGTCGCATGATCTTGTCGTGGCCGCTGATGGGATCAACAGCCAGGCCCGGGCGTTGCACACTGATCATTTTTCTCCCGAAACGGACCTGAGGCCAAATTTCTTCGCCTGGATGGGCTCGACCCGGCCTTTCGATGCCTTCACGTTCTTCTTCAAGGAGACGCCGCACGGTGTCTTCATCGCCCATTGCTACCAGTACGAGGCGGGACTCTCGACCTGGGTGCTCGAAACGGATGCCGGAACCTTCGCGCGCTCAGGCCTTGCCGGCATGGACGAGGCGCAGTCTGCGGCTTTCCTCGAAGACATCTTCAAGGATGAGCTTGAAGGCCATCCGCTCATCGTCAACCGCTCGCTCTGGCGGCGCTTTCCCATGGTGCGCTGCAAGCGCTGGACGAAGGACAACATTGTCCTCATCGGCGACGCCAAGGCTACCGCGCATTTCTCCATCGGCTCGGGCACCAAGCTGGCGATGGAGGATGCCATCGCGCTGCACCGCGCCTGCATGAAGGCCGGAGACGACGTGGAGGCGGCCCTTGCCCGATACGAATCAGGCCGGCGTGAGGAAGTCGAGAAGACCCAGCACGCCGCCGATGTCAGCCTCGTCTGGTTCGAGCATGTCGAGCGCTTCATGGGGTTTGATCCCGTGCGTTTCGGCTTTGGCCTGATGACGCGGGCGAAGGCGATCACCTACGACAGTCTCGCGCTGCGTGCGCCGGGATTCGTGGCGGCGGTTGACGACATGGTCGAGCGCGAGACGGCTGCGGTGGGTCTGACGCCACGCAAGCTTGCGGATGGCAAGCCTGCCCCGCCGATGTTCCAGCCTCTTCGCCTGCGGGACATGATCGTGGAGAACCGCGCCGTGCTCTCGCCCATGTGCCAGTATTCGGCTGAGGATGGCATGCCGAACGACTGGCATGTGATGCACTACGGCTCCCGCGCGGTCGGTGGGCCAGGGCTGATCTTCACCGAGATGGTCTGCGTCTCGGCGGAAGCGCGCATCACGCCGGGTTGCGCCGGGCTCTACACGGGCGCCCACGAAACGAAGTGGAAGAGCATCGTTGATTTTTGCCACAAGCACTCGCACGCCAAGATTGCCCTCCAGCTCGGCCATGCCGGCCGCAAGGGAGCGACGAAGCTGATGTGGCAGGGCATGGACAGGCCGCTGGAGGAGGGGGCCTGGCCCATCTTCTCCGCCTCGCCCATGGCCTATTATCCCGATAGCCAGGAGCCCGCGCAACTCAGCCGGGCACAGATGACGACGGTGCGCAACCAGTTCGTGGAGGCCACCGAGCGCGGTGCGCGCGCTGGCTTCGACATGCTGGAGCTGCACGCGGCCCACGGCTACCTTCTCGCCTCTTTCCTCTCACCACTGACCAACCGGCGCACCGACGACTATGGCGGCGACCTCGATCACCGGCTGCGCTATCCGCTGGAGGTCTTCCGCGCCATGCGCGACGCCTGGCCGGCCGAGCGGCCGATGTCGGTGCGCATCTCGGCAACCGACTGGGAAGAGGGTGGGCTCACCGGCGACGACGCCGTGAAGATCGCCGCTGCCTTCGCTGCTGAAGGCGTGGATCTCATCGACGTCTCGACCGGGCAGACCACGCCGCGCGCACGGCCGATGTACGGGCGCATGTACCAGACGCAATTCTCTGACCAGATCAGGAACGAGGCAAAGGTCGCGACGATGGCGGTAGGGGCCATCACCACCGCTGACCAGATCAACACCATCATCGCCGCAGGCCGGGCCGATCTTGTGGCGCTGGCACGCCCGCATCTCGTTGATCCCGGCTTCGTCATGCGCGCTGCCGCCTGGTACGGCGTGGCCATGCACGCTCCGCCGCAATATCAGCCCGGTTGGGACCAGCTGATGCGCAACAGCCCGCGCGAGCGGGAGGAACTGACGGACCTGAAGTTAAAGGCGCGTCCGGGAAACCACAACGGCGGAGGCTAGCCCCTGCTCCTTTGCCGGCCTCGCGCCTGCACAAGGCCTACCGCCGCGAGAAACAGCCCGGCCTGCAGCACGACGATGGTAGGCCCCGTCGCGCTGTCGGCGTGGAAGCTGAGGATGGTTCCCAGCACGCTGGAGCCCACAGCCGCAGTCAGCGCAACGGCGATCACGCGGTCAAAGCGCCGCGCCAGCAGCAGGCCGATCGCGCCGGGCGTGATCAGCATCGCAACCGCGAGAATGATGCCCACCGCCTGGAGTGAAGCGACGACAGCGAGCGTCAGCAGCACCAGCAGCAGCAGTTCAAGCCG
>JBOFUS010000742.1:0-1014 GCA_051652685.1 Beijerinckiaceae bacterium | reverse complement strand
GTTCCGTTAGCCGAACACATTCGTTCCGCTTTAACGAACGTTATGGCGAGCCGGGCTGGCCTTTGCAAGCGCTCACAAGGCGCGATTGGGTGTCGCCTTGCGCTGCCGCGTACGATCGAGGCCCAGCTGTCTTTCGCGCCAGATGACGAAGATGCCCGATGCCACCACGACCACTGCCCCCGCCAGCACAATCGCCTGCGGCAGCTGACCAAAGAGCAGCCAGCCGATGGCGATGGCCCAGATCATGCTGATGTAATCGAATGGCGCAATCACCGAAGCATCGGCCAGCCGGAAGCTCTGCGTCATGGTGATCTGCCCGATCCCTCCCATGACACCCATGGCGACAAGCAGGGCGGCGTCCATCGCGTTCGGCCATTTCCAGGCGAGACCGGGCGAAAAAAGCCCAAGCGACAGCGTCGCCAGGCCGATAAGCGTTGTCAGCAGCATGAAGTAGGAGACAATGGCACCCGTCGTCTCCTTGTCGGTCAGCTTCCGCGTCTCGATGGTCGCGAAGGCCGAGCAGATTGCACCCATGAGGCCGAGCATCGCGCCGGTGAAGCTGCCGCCCGCTGGCGGGCCGCCCGCACCGAGGTACGGAATGAGCATCAGCACCACGCCGATGAAACCGATGCCGACCGCGCTCCAGCGATAGATGCGCACGCGCTCCTTGAGGATGATCGCCGCCAGCGCCACGGTAAACAATGGCGCGGCATAGCTGATCGCCGTCGCATCCGCGAGGGGCAACAGGATGAGCGCGGTAAAGCCGGAAAACATGCCGACCGAGCCAAAGAAACCGCGTCGCGCATGGGCCAACATGCTGGAACCGCGAAAGGCCGATATCAACTCGCCCCGCCACCCCAGCCAGAGAAAGACAGGGACAAGCGCGAAGAGCGAGCGGCAAAACACCGTCTGCCCGACGGGATAATACAATGGATCGCCTGGGTGTGCCTCGCCGATGACCTTCACGCAGGCAGCCATCAGCGTGAAACAGAGCGTCGAGACAATCTTGAGAGC
>JBOFUS010000741.1:0-1061 GCA_051652685.1 Beijerinckiaceae bacterium | reverse complement strand
CTGGTTCGGCGAAATCCTGAACCACCGGCAGTTCGTGGCGGGGTTCATCACCAGCCTGCAGGTCGGCGTCGCCGCCACCCTCATCGGCCTTGCGGTCGGCGTGCCGGCGGCCCTTGCACTGGCCAGGGCGAACGGCCGTTTCAGCCGCAGCGCGGGGCAACTCCTGATGTTGCCGCTGATCGCGCCCGGGGTGGTGCTGGGCACCGCGATCTATATCTTCCACGTGGAGACCGAGATCCTGCTTTACGGCCACGGCATCACCACGCCGGTGATCGGCACGCTTGGAGGTCTGATCGCCGCCCATGCCCTGATCGTTATCCCCTGGGTGCTCCGGCTTGTGCTGGCGAGCCTTGCGGGGCTGGACCGCAGCGCGGTCGAAGCCGCGCTGAATCTGGGTGCCACGCCTTTCCTGGCGTTCCGGCGCGTGACCTTGCCGATGATCCGGCCGGGCATCGTCGCGGCAGCGCTTTTCAGCTTCGTCATGTCCTTTGGCAATCTCGAAATGAGCCTGTTTCTCGTCGGGCCGGGACGCACCACGTTGCCCATCGCAATCCTGCAGTATCTCGAATGGAAGCTCGATCCGACCATCGCGGCAGTGTCAGTCTGCCAGATGGTGCTGATCGCGGCGGCATTGCTTCTCACCGACCGCTACGTCAAGCTGGCGCGGGTGGTCTGATATGGCAAAAATCTGACATGGCGCGGGTGAGGCTGGAAGGGATTGGCAAGCGCTACGGCGAGACCATCGCCGTCGAGGACGTGACGCTCGACATCGCGCAAGGCGAATTCGTGGTGCTGCTGGGGCCGTCCGGCTGCGGCAAGACGACCACGCTCCGGATGCTGGCAGGGTTCGTCACGCCCTCGTCGGGCAAGATCATGATCGGCGACCGGGACGTGACAGTGATGCCGCCCTGGTTGCGCAACAGCGGCCTCGTCTTCCAGTCCTACGCGCTCTTCCCCCACATGACAGTCGCGGAGAATATCGCTTTCGGTCTGGAGATGCGGAAGCTTCCGGCAGCCGACATGGCAAAGCGGGTAGGCGAGGCCATGGATATGGTCCGCCT
>JBOFUS010000740.1:0-3682 GCA_051652685.1 Beijerinckiaceae bacterium | reverse complement strand
CCGCCGTCGGCTCGACCTTGTAGGTCAGTGGCAACAGAAGGGCGATGGTCAGCGCAGGCCCCAGCCCCGGCAGCACGCCGATGGCGGTGCCGACCGTGACACCGACCAGCGCCCAGAGCAGATTCATCGGCTGAAGTGCAATGGCAAAACCATTCGCGAGATGGCCGAAGGTGTCCATCAGATGAGCCTCTCGATCAGGCCGGAGCCGATCTTGTAGCCAAGCACCCGGTCGAAGCCGACATAGGCCACCAGCGCCAGCGTGAAGCCGATGGCCGCGTCACGCGGGACGTTGCGGCTGCCGAAACCCAGCGCCACGAAGGTAAAGACCACGGTCGATGCCAGAATGAAGCCGATCACATCGATCAGCGCGAGATTGGCGATGAGGCCAGCGACAACGAATGCCCCGCCCCGCCAGTCGATCTCGCCATACTCCGCTGCGTTCTCCTCGCTCCAGCCGCCGCGAAGTGCTGCGACGAGCAACAATCCGCCCATGACGACCAGCATGACGGACGCGACCCACGGAAAGACACGCGGGCCAACGGCGGCGTAGGTCGATTGCGGAATGAGCGTCGTCTGCCATGCGGCGACAAGGCCCAGCGCGATGATGCCGAGCGCGATGCCGAGGTCCGCGAGCGCGAACGTGCGTGGTGGGTTGGACATTTGCTTGCCTTACCGGTGAGGCACCCGCTTCTCCCTGGGGAGAAGCTGCCCGCCGGTTGGCGGGCTGATGAGGGTCAGCGCCGAGCCAACCCTCATCCGTCATGCTTCGCATGCCACCTTCTCCCGAGGGAGAGGAGTAATGCTCAGCTCGACAATCCAAGATCCTTGAGGATGCCTGTGATGCGGTCGATCTCGGCTGTCAGAAACGAGCCGTAGGCGTCGCCAGACAGATAGACACCGGTCCAGTCACGCTTCTGAAGTTCGGCCGTCCAGCCGGGTGTTGCCACCAACTTGTCAAAAAGCCCAATGAGGGCCGCACGCTGCGCCGGCGTGATGCCGGGCGCGCCGAAGACGCCGCGCCAGTTGAACAGTTCCACATCAACACCCTGCTCCTTGAAGGTCGGCACATCGATGCCCGGCAGGCGCTTGTCGGACGAGATGGCGATCGCGCGCATCTTGCCGGCCTTCACCTGCTCGGCAAACTCGCCATAGCCCGAGATACCCGCCGCCACCTGCGCGCCGAGGATCGCGGCCTGAGCCGGTCCACCGCCGGCGAAGGCCACATAGGCGACGCGCTTGGCTTCAACGCCCGAGGCCTTGGCCAGCATGCCCGCAAGGATATGATCCGAACCGCCGGCCGAACCGCCGGCAATAGACACCTTGCCGGGATCGGCCTTCAGCGCCGTTACGAGATCGGCGAGGTTCTTGAATGGCGACGTGGCGGGAACCACCAGCGCCAGCGCCTCGCCCGTCAGGCGGGCGAGCGGCGTCAGGTCGGTCATCTTGACGGGGCTCTTGTTGGCGATCAGCGAGCCGACCATCACCATGCCGCCCACCATCACCGCGTTTTCCTTGCCGCGCTTGGAGCCGAGGAACTTCGGCAGGCCAACCGCGCCACCGGCACCGGGCGCATGCTCGAACTGGAAGTTCTGCACAAGATTCTCGGCGCGCATCACGGATTCGATCGAACGGCCTGTCTGGTCCCAGCCGCCGCCGGGGGCAGCGGGAATGAACATCTCGAGGCTGGTCAGCGCCTGCGCCTGGGCAGGTGTCAGCCCGGCCAGGGATGCGGCACCGGCAGCAGCACCTAAAGCGAGCGCCTGACGACGTGAAAACATGGAATTTCCTCCTGCAGCGTTTCTTGCTGTTGTGAGCGGAATTGACGACAGCGGCGCGCGGAATGCAAGCCGTTTGCAGTGGCCGCTTTCGCTATTCTTCTCGCGCCGGCACCACGCGCGGCGCAACGCCGCTGTAGGTCCAGAGCCGGTCACGCGGGATCGGCCCCTTGTTCCGCTCAGGTTCGCCCGCCTGTTCATGCGCGTGCGCCAATGCACCCACCGAGCGCGACAGCACGAACAGCCCCCGGCAGAGCAGCGGCGGGAACCCAAGCTCGGCGAAAATGACGCCTGTGGCCCCGTCGATGTTCATCGGAATACGCTTGCCCTTGCGCTTCATGATCGCGCTTTCGACCGCGCGGCCGATGGCGGCAAAACGGCCGGAAACAACGCCGGCGGCCGCTGCCTCATCCACCAGCGCGAGAAGGCGCGGCGCGCGCGGATCGACCGGATGAAAGCGATGGCCGAAACCGGGGACATGGTTCACGCCTGCCGCTGCCAACCGCTGGATGGCAGTCTCGGCGGCCTGCTCTATCGCGGGCGTAACCGCATCGGCAGGCAATTCAGCCGCGATCTCCTGATAAAGTGCCACACATTGCTCGCCTGCGCCGCCATGCACGTCGCCCAGCATGTTGATGGCCGAAGCCATGGCGTTGTTGATGCCGACGCCGCAGGTCATGGCCATGCGCGCCACCGCGATGGAGGGTGCCTGCGGACCATGATCGACAGCCGCCACCAGCGCTGCCTCCAACAGCCGCGCCTCGGCCGGCCGGGGCAGCTCGCCCCGCGTCATCAGCCAGATCATCTCGACGAAGCCGACACGGCCTATGAGCTCCTCGATGGCATAGCCGCGGAAGCGGATTTCACCGGGCTTCATGGCGATGATGGCTGTGGTCCACCAGTCTTCCGGTGTCATGGCTTCGCGTGTCACAGCGCCCCCTCGTTCCGCACAGCCTCGATTTCGGCGGCTGACAGGCCAAGCTCAGCCAGGATGGTATCGGTATCCGCACCCAGCGATGGCGGCGGCGAGGCGGGGCCGGGATCGCCGGACGCCAGGCGGAAGCCACAACGCACCACCTCGACCGGCCGGCCGACGCCGGGTACATCGGGGAAACGCCGCACCATCCCCCTGCCCTGCACCTGCGGATGCGCGAGCACAGCGGGCACGCTCAACACCTCGCCAGCCGGCACACCGGCTGCGTTCATCACTCTTGACCAGTGCACGGCGTCGGCAGAAACCAGCGCCGCCTCGATCTCGGCCTTGAGTGCGAAGCGGTTCTGCTTGCGGTCCTCGCGTCCCTTGAAACGGATATCGTCCTTCAGCCCGGGCCGCCCGATCAGGCTGCAAAGGGTCTCGAACTGATCCTGCTTGTTGGCGGCAATGTTGAGCAGACCGTTGCCCGTCACAAAGGTCCCTGAGGGCGCGGCCGTCATGTTCTCGTTGCCCATGGGTTGCGCCTCAACTCCGGCGATCAGCCAGTTGGAGACGGCCCAGCCCATGGCGGCCAGCGATGATTCAAGCATCGACACATCGATCATCTCGCCCTCGCCGGTGCGCGCCCGTCGGAAGAGCGCTGCCGCAATGGCAAATGCCGCCGTGATGCCACCCATGGTGTCGGCAACGGGGTAGCCCGCCCGCAGTGGCGCGGTGGCGGCATCGCCCGTCACGGCCATGACGCCGGACATGCCCTGGATGATCTGGTCATAGGCCGGGTTGTCCTTCAGCAGCCCGTCCTGGCCGAAGCCGGAGATGGCGCAATAGACGATGTCGGGCTTTGCCAGCTTCAGCGCATCATAGCCAAGCTTGAGCCGCGTCATCACGCCGGGGCGGAAGTTCTCGACCACGACGTCAGCCGTGGCGACAAGCCTGAGGAAAAGCGCTCGGCCCTTTTCGTGCTTGAGGTTCA
>JBOFUS010000739.1:0-5087 GCA_051652685.1 Beijerinckiaceae bacterium | reverse complement strand
TGCCGTTCTTCGTGTCCGTCAAGGTGGAGTAGACCGCGACATCGACGCGCTTCAGCATCGAGGTGAGCACCTTGCCGGGATGCAGGCCATTCTGGTTGCTGTCCACGCCGATGCCGAGCTTGCCGGCATCAGCGACGGTGCGCAACACGCCGATGCCGGTACCGCCGGCCGCGTGGTAGACCACGTCCGCGCCGCGTTCGAGCTGCGACTTGGCGAGCTCGGCACCCTTGGCCGGGTCGTTGAAAGCCGCGCCCGTGGTGCCGGTCATGTTCTGGATGATCTCGGCGGCGGGCTTCGCGGCCTTGACACCCTGCACATATCCGCAGGCGAACTTGCGGATGAGGGGAATATCCATGCCGCCGATGAAGCCGACCTTGTTGGTCTTGGACGCGAGGCCCGCCATCATGCCGACGAGGTAGCTGCCCTCATGCTCGGTGAAGAGGATGGAGCGCACGTTCGGCTCCTTCGATGCGCTGTCGATGATCGCAAAGCGCGTGTTGGGGAATTCCTTGGCCACCTTCTCAAGCGCGGTGCCGAACGAGAATCCGATCACGATGATGGGGCTGTGGCCATCACGCGCGAAACGCTGCATCGCCTGCTCGCGCTGCGCGTCGTTGGTGATCTCGAAATCGCGGTAATCGACACCGGTTTCCTTCTTGAACTTCTCGATGCCGGCGTGCGCCGCCTCGTTAAAGGACTTGTCGAACTTGCCGCCCCGGTCAAACACGATCGCGGGTTTCAGCTCCTGCGCAATCGCGGTGCCGCCGAGCATGACGACCGCCAGTGCGGCCAGGATGCTTTTCTTCATAACGCTTCTCCATCTGCGCCGCCGGTGACTCCGGCAGTCGGACGCCCGAAGAGGGCGTTTCGCCACCGAACATGGCACGTCACGCATGACCTGCAAAGGCCCGGCGCGCAGCACGTCGAAGGTGATGTGGATGAAGCGCTGAACTGGCTAACGCTGGACTGGCAAACGCAGCACTAGCTGCGGCGCGGCGAGCTGACGACAGCGCTGACCGGCACAAGCGTCACCCCCCGCGCCTCCGCTGCGCGCGCCCAGCGGGCGATGCGCTCGACGCTGACGGGCAGAGCCGTGGCCGCACCGATGGCGACGCCCTTCTCGCGGGCGATCTTCTCCAGCCGGTCAAGCGCGGCATCGATCTCGGGTCCGCGTTGCACGGCGTCCAGCACCACATCGGCACGCCCGGCCGAGACGCCGGCCGCATCCGCCGCCTGCTTGCCAAGGCTACGACCGCTCGATCCGTCGTCGAGAAAGAGCAGGCCGCGGCTCGCCAGATCCTTCATCACCGGCGAAAGTGCGGCATCGGCGCTGAGAAAGCGTCCGCCCATGTAGTTGACGAGGCCCACATGGCCGGGAACCCGGGTCAGCAGCCAGTGCAGACGGTCGATGTTCTGCTCGGCCGGCAGCGCCGACACCAGCGTATGCGGGCCAGGATCATTGTCCGGATAGTCGAATGGCTCCATCGGTGCCTGCAAAAGCACCTCGTGGCCGTTCTCGCGGGCGCGCGCCGCCAGCCGCTCTACGTCGTTGCCATAGGGTGCGAACGCGAGGCTGACCGCAGACGGCAGCCGGGTAATCGCCTCCTGGGTGGTGTTCACGCCAATACCGAGGCCACCGACCAGAATGGCGATGCGCACCGGCGCGTTGCGCTGCTGCGGCGTCACGGGCCGGGCATACACGTCTGCCGGGCGTAACCCGCCCTCACCCTGTTTTGGCAACAGACCGTGGCGGCCTTTCTCGCTGATGCGGCGATCGTTGGCGGGTGCCAGGCGGATGTTCGCCTGCGCATCCGGCACGCGGATAACAATGGAACCCGGCGCAGCTCCACCACCGGGGCGCACGACCTTGACGCCGGCGTCGTTCTCGAGTTCGCCAGCGCCCCGTCGCTGCTGCGTCGGGCGACCGTCGCGCAGGTCCTCTGTTCCGGCAGGCAACCTCTCGGGTGCCGCAGGCACGCTTGGACGCGCCACCATGCGGTCAATCGAGGCAACCACAAATGGCTCACCACCCAATTCGTCCCGCGTTAGCGCAACATAGCCGGTGATTCCGAAAACGGCAGCAAGACTGCATACCCCCAGCACGCGCAGCGCCAATGGCGCAAAACGCGACGGTGTCCGCTCCTTCCGCGCCGGCGCCAGTGGCCGGGTGAACTGCTCGTTGATCATGCCGACAGACATGGGCCCTTCCAGATGCAAATGCAGCCGCCGCCCCCGCAGCCACCGACATCACCCCACAAACAAGCCCGGACATGGTAAACAAAGTGTTAATGGCTTGCGCCCAGGGTCTGGCTTCACAGATAAATCCACAGGCGGAGGATTTCCCCGCCACAAGGGAGAGCTTGATGTCGACGAAGGACGCCACCCCGGCCGATACCTACGCCCGGCCTGCCCGCCAGTTTCACTGGATCACGGCGGGCTTCGTGTTCATCCTGCTGCCGGTTGGCATGTATATGGTCGAGCGCGGCAAGGCGACGAACTTCGACGCGTTGACCAATACGCTCTATTCCAACCACAAGCTCGCCGGGTTCACGCTGCTCTGGATCATCGTGGCGCGCCTTGTCTGGCGGCTGGTCAAGGGTGCCCCGGCCGATGAGCCGACATTGGAGCCGTGGCAGAAGCGGATTTCACACCTGACCCACTGGGGCCTCTATGCTTTGCTGCTCGCCGTGCCGCTGCTCGGCTGGATCGGCGTGTCGCTCTATCCGGCGCTGGGTATTCCCTTCGGCCTCTCTCTTCCTGCGCTGACATCGCCGGATGAGAACGCTGCCAAGACTGCCTTTCTGCTGCACAAGCTCGGCGGTATCGCCCTTATGCTGCTGATGACGGCGCATATCGGCGCGGCGCTGTTTCATCACTTCATCCGCAAGGACAATGTGCTGAGGCGCATGTTGCCAAAGCTGAAGGCGCGCTGAGGCAAAAGCTGCCGCGTGCCAGGCCTCAGCCGGGGATCGCCAGCAAATCCTCGTGCCCGATAATGCTGACAGCATCTGTTGCCGCAAGCCTTGCGGCGAGCCAGCGTTCCACATCGGATACCATGACGCGACCCGTCTCGCGGGTCGCCGCAGCAAAGCCGTTGTCCAGCTCGGCGCGCAGGCTGCCGTAGCGTTCGTCTACAATCCATGGGCTCGTGCCGCGCAGCACGCGGTGGCCCCGCCCGTAGAAGGCCTTGGCCAGCGCCGATGTCCCGCCCGGGCCGGCGGCCTGGCCAAAACCCTTGTCGGTTTTCTGGTGCGCGTTGAAGGCATCGCGGATAGCGGTGTCGGCCGGGTGAGCCGGCGTCCAGCGCGTGTGGCCATCGTAGGTCAGCACGGTCAGGAAGGTCTGGCCGGCACGCGCAATGGCCTCGGCCACGGCCTCGATGCGGGCAACCGACACGAGGTCGAAGAGCGCGGCGGCGGTGATCAGATCCTGTCCGGCGAAGAGCGCCGCGAGATCGCCCCCGGAAAGATCGGCCTGTCGGAAAGCGACGTCGAGCGTCTTGCCGTCCTTGGTCAGCGTCAGGCGTTCGCCATCTTGCGTCGCCCTGTCGGCCCAGGAAGTCAGGCGTATGCGCGCCGCGGCAAGCAGCTTCGGATCATAATCGACGAGCGTCCAGCTTTGCCTTTGCGGCAGCGCGGCGAAGTTGCCGCGCAGGTTCGAACCCGCCCCGCAGCCCAGATCCATCACTGCAATTTCGGCGCGGCCGGCAAAGCGGGCAGTCAGCGCGGCGCGCACCTCCGGGTTCAGCGCAGCGTGGTCGGCGGGCTCGCGCAGTGCGAGCCATTCGGCGCTGAAGCTCATTCTTGTGGTCCTTCCGAGGTCATGATGGTTCGCCATCATAAACCGCCTTGAGCACGGCCGCGATCTCGCGCGCCGTGTCGTCCCATGTTGGCAGAAGGCCACCGGCTGCCCAGGCCGCGTCTGCCATGCGCCGGCGGAGTGCGCCATCGGTCATCATCCGGCGCAATGCATCGGTGAGAGCCAGCCTGTTGCCGGGTGAAAACTTCAGCCCGGCAGCATCTGGCACGGTTTGCGCCGCCGCACCGCCCGTCGATGTGACAATGGGCAGGCCGCAGACCAACGCTTCCGCAAGTGCCATGCCATAGCCTTCGTAGTGGGAAGACATGGCAAAGATATCCGCCGCTGCGTAAAGTTCAGCAAGTCTCGCGTCAGAAACCGCTCCTGTCAGCGTCACACGGTTGCAGAGCCCATGTCTGAATGCTTCATTCCGAAGCGCTTCGGCAGCCTCCGGCGCACGGTCCGCTGCGCCCGCAATGGTCAGATGCCAATCGAGGTCGGCAAGTGCGCCCAGCGCTGCAATGAGATCAGGATAGGCCTTGCGCGCCGAAACCGCACCGACGGCGAGGATCTGCATCGGCTTGCCTGTCCCGTTCGCCCGTTCGGCGCGGGCGACACCAGGTTCCGCAACCGCGATACGCCGCTCAGGCACGCTGAAATCCTGTGTCAACGTTTGTGCCGTCGTCCGTGAACTGACAATGACCCGCGCTGCATGGGCGAGTACCGACGTCTCGTTCTGCAGGAGAAAAGCCGCGCGCGACGGTGCCAGCCCGGTCTCCAGCCCCAGAGGGTGGTGGACAAGCGCCACAAGCCGGCGCGCGTAAGGCGCTAGCATCGCGGCAGGCATAGCGCCCAGTGCCAGCCCGTCGATCAGCAACGGCGTGCGGCGGTCCGATGCCGCCAGAACGCTTTCAGTCTCCGCCAGATCACGATCCGACGGCGCAGGATAGCCCCCGGAGAGCGCTACATATGCCGCCCGAACGCCAAAGCGGGCGAGTCGCTCAAGCACCTCGCGGTCGTAGCGGTAACCACCGGTCGGAAGCGACAGGTCGCCTGGAATGAGAAAGGCGGTCGGTATCAACCGACAGCGCCCTCAAAGGCTGCACGCGCCAGGTCCGTCTCGTGCAGCGTCACGCGGATCTTCGCCAGACCCTGGCCATCCGCGCCGAGCGCGCCGGATTTGGCTGCAGCCACCATGGCGTCGAAGATGTACTTGCAGAGAAATTCCGTCGTGGTCAGAACGCCCTTGAACTGCGGCAACGTATCGAGATCCTGATAGGCGAGCGGTT
>JBOFUS010000738.1:0-1763 GCA_051652685.1 Beijerinckiaceae bacterium | reverse complement strand
GAGACGGCGTTCAGTACATAGGCGGGAATCATTGGCAGGGGCAGCGTTTCCATCGCGGCACCCAGCTGGATCGCAGCCTTGGGCATGCCGAAGACGATGGCCGTCTGCTCGGCTTCGGCGACTGTTGTCGCACCCGCCTTGCGCATCGCCAGCAGGCCCTCCGCTCCGTCGCGGCCCATGCCGGTGAGGATAACGCCGATCCCCTTCGGTCCGCAGGCTTCCGCCACCGATTTGAACAGCACATCCACCGACGGACGATGGCCGCTGACCTCGGGGCCGGAGTCAAGCCGGCAGCGATAGCCATTGCCGGCTCGCTCGATGATCAGGTGCCGGTCGCCCGGTGCGACGAAGAGCTTGCCGGGTTCAAGCATCGCACCGTCGGTTGCCTCTCTGGCGTCGTATCCCGTTGTCTGCGCCAGCCGCTCGGCCAGCCGCCGTGTGTATCCGACCGGCATGTGCTGCGCGAGCACGATAGGGATGCGCGCACCGCCCAGCCCCTTCAGCACCGATTGTGCGGCCGGCACGCCGCCGGTGGATGAGCCGATGGCGAGCACGCGTGTGGCGCTGGCGATGGCCGCATGGCGCGCGGGTTCGACGGACGTCGCCCCCAGCCGCGCCGCGATCCGGTTCAGCGCTCCGCCTGACTTGGCCGCCTGCCGGAGGGTCTGGATCAGCGTCAGACGAAACTGTTCCGGCGAGATCGTGATCGAATCCGGCTTGTCGATGAAGGCGACCGCACCAGCAGACAGCGCCTCGATGGTTTCTGCCGATCCTGTGCCACCATTGGCGGAGACGATGATCACCGGCACGGGCTTTTCCTTGATGATGCGGCGCAGGAGATCCATGCCCGGCCGGCCGGGCAATTCGAGGTCCAGCAGGACCACATCCGGTGTGGCGCGGCAGAAATGCTGCCAGCCCTGCTCCGCGCTTCCGGCGACAGCCGCGATCACAAGGTCGGGCTCCGCACCGATGATGAGCGACAACAGCTGCTGCATCGCCGGGGAGTCATCGACGATCAGGATGTTGATCGATCGGGCAGCAGGCTCGGACATCAGAACACCTCAAGATTGTTGGCTGGCGCGCGCTGCGCCAGCTCACGGCGATAGGTTT
Organism: Beijerinckiaceae bacterium; assembly: GCA_051652685.1. Lineage (GTDB taxonomy): Bacteria > Pseudomonadota > Alphaproteobacteria > Rhizobiales > Beijerinckiaceae > JADCCX01. Next base: position 653 of record JBOFUS010000738.1, on the reverse strand, counting down.
GCTCGGTTTCGACGACCGATGCCCCGCCGATGCGATCGTAGCTCTGGACCCAGGCGCGGCCGCTGATGGGCTCGAAATTCACCCGACGCGCCCGTTCGCCTCCCAGATGTTCACTAATGATCGGCAGGCCTTCGCGGTTGAGAAAGCGCCTGACAAAGATAATGTTGCGTTCACCGACACCGATCTCCTTGTTGCCAGCCAGCATGCGCGCGCCGCCAAAGACCTTCGCCTCCATCCGTGAGCGGCAGGCACCCTTGCGGATGAGACCGTTGATCAGGAACTCCATCGCCGCAGAACCGATGCGCATGTCATCGTTGGAAACGGCACGGCCGCCGCCCTCGCCTTCCTCTCCTGGCAGCAGAAAATGGTTCATGCCGCCGATGCCCAGCGTCCGGTCACGGATGCAGGCCGCAACGCAGGAGCCAAGCACGGTGGACAGCACTTGCCCGTCGCCGGATGCGATCTCGAATTGGCCGGGGGCCACGTTGATGATGAAGGCATTGAAGCGCTGGTCGAAGTAGCGCCTTCCGCTGCCTGTTGATGTGGCGATCGACATATCAGCCCTTCCTGTAGATGGTGCGGCCGCAAGCTTTCAGGCCGGGAACGACCTGCGGCAGTGCTTCCGAATGCCCGAGGTAGAGATAGCCGCCGGG
>JBOFUS010000737.1:0-3865 GCA_051652685.1 Beijerinckiaceae bacterium | reverse complement strand
ATGGACGACGAGGGTGTGAAGAAGCGCTATCTCGAGCTTGGCGTCGAGGCCCCCACGGCGGCCGGCATGACGTCGGCCGCATTGGGCGAGCACGTGAAGGCCGAGGTGGCCAAGTGGACGCCGGTGGTCAAGGCGGCGGGTGTGACGGGGAACTGAACCCACGTCATTGCGAGCGAAGCGAAGCAATCCAGCACGACGCTGGCCACGGTCGGTGCGTTTGCCAGCGTTGCTCTGGATTGCTTCGCTTCGCTCGCAATGACGGTCAAGAGAGACACGCACCCATCAATCTTCCCACTCCAATCCATCAAGCCGATTGCAGCCTGCAAAAAAAGCCGATAGCCATTTCATCCAACAACAGAAGTTTCAGGGGGAACGGCCGGATGGCTGAAGACAACACCACGGCGCGGGGGCCCGTGAAAAGTCCGCAGGACTTGATCGGCGGCGTGGCGCTTCTTGCCATTGCGGTGGTCGCCTATTTCAGCATGCAGAAGCTGGGCTCCATGCGCGGCTTCTCCTTTGGCGCAGGCACCGTGCCGCGCATCTTCGCGATGATCCTTGGCGGCCTTGCGGTGTTCATCATCGCGTCCAGCTTCACCAACCGTGGCCCGAAGCTGGAGCGTATTCCGTGGCGCGGGCCACTGTTCATCGTGGCTTCCGTGGTTTTCTTCGGCCTGACGATCCGCACGCTCGGTCTTGGCATCACCGGTGTCATCTCGGTGATGCTGGCAAGTGCTGCCATGGATGACTTCCGGCTTGGCGAAAGCGTCATCTTCGCGTTCTGCATGACCGCCTTCTGCGCCTTCCTTTTCCCCTATGCGCTCAGCCAGCCTATCCCGCTCTGGCCACCGTTTCTGCGTTGATCGGGGAGAGCTGATCCATGGAAGTCTTCGCAAATCTTCTCGGCGGCCTCGCCGTCGTCTTCCGGATGGTTCCGTTCGACATCATGCCGGGCTCCGGCGTGCTCGAGATCGCCATTCCGCTGAACGTGATGCTCTGCCTCATCGGGGCGCTGATTGGCACGCTGATCGGCGTGCTGCCGGGCGTTGGCCCCATCGCAACCATCGCGATGCTGCTGCCGATCACCTACAAGCTTGATCCGACGGGCGCGCTCATCATGCTTTCCGGCATCTACTATGGCGCGCAGTATGGCGGCTCGACCACGGCGATCCTCGTCAATATTCCCGGTGAAGCGACCTCCGTCGTCACCACGCTCGATGGCCACCAGATGGCGAAACAGGGCCGCGCCGGCGCAGCACTCGCCATCGCCGCCATCGGTTCTTTCATCGCCGGCTGTGTGGCGACGCTGGTCATCGCGGTGCTCGGCGTGCCGCTGACGGCGCTGGCGCTGAAGTTTGGCCCGGCGGATTACTTCTCGCTGATGGTCATGGGGCTGATCTTCGCCGTCGCACTGGCGCGTGGCTCCGTCATCAAGGCGCTGGCCATGGTGGTGCTGGGGCTGTTGCTCTCCACCGTCGGCTCGGACCTGGAATCCGGCGAACAGCGACTGACCTTCGGCTCGCTGGAGCTGGCGGACGGCATCGAGTTTGCCACGCTGGCCATGGGTGCCATCGGCTTTGCGGAAATCATGCGCAACCTCGAGAATCCCGAGACGCGCGACGTGGTGCAGGGCAAAGTTACGGGGCTCATGCCCACGATGGCGGATTTCCGCCAGTCGGCGGCGCCCATCGCGCGCGGTACGGTCATCGGCTCGATCCTCGGCATCCTGCCCGGCAACGGCGCGGTGCTCGGGCCGTTTGCGTCCTACACCATTGAAAAGAAGATCGCTAAGGACCCCACCCGCTTCGGCCGTGGTGCCATCGAGGGCGTGGCTGGCCCTGAAGCCGCCAACAACGCCGGCGCGCAGACGTCGTTCATCCCGATGCTGACGCTCGGCATTCCACCCAACGCCGTGATGGCGATCATGGTGGGTGCCATGACCATCCACGGTATCGTGCCGGGTCCGCAGATCATGACCAAGCAGCCGGAGCTGTTCTGGGGCATGATTGCGTCCATGTGGGTCGGCAACCTGATGCTGCTGATCATCAACCTGCCGCTCATCGGCCTGTGGGTGAAGCTGCTGAAGGTGCCGTACCGGATGCTGTTTCCGGCGATCCTGCTGTTTTGCTGCATCGGCATCTATTCCGTGAACAACCAGCCCTTCGACGTGCTCATGACATGCGGCTTCGGCCTGCTCGGCTATTTCCTGCTGAAGCACGGCTTCGAGCCCGCACCGATGCTGATCGCCTTTGTGCTCGGTCGCCTGATGGAAGAGAAACTCCGCCAGGCGATGCTGATCGCACGCGGCGACACGATGGTGTTCCTCGAGCGGCCGCTGTCGGCGTCATTCCTCGTGATCGCGGTGCTGCTGCTCTTCTTCGCGCTGCTGCCGGCCATGCGCAAGAAGCGCGACGAAGTGTTTACGGAGTGAGCCTTGCGGGGGCGCGCGCCGCCCCTACATGTCACCCAAACGGATGAGGCGAAAACGCCTATCGAGACAACAACAAAATGAGGAAACGACCATGACCACCAGACGCGCACTGCTTGCTGCCACTTTTGCCATCGCCGCTGCCCCTGCCTTCGCGCAAGGGTTCCCGACCAAGCCGATCACCATGATCGTGCCTTTCGCCGCCGGCGGACCGACCGACATCATTGCGCGTATCGTGTCTGATCACATGTCGAAGACGCTGGGCCAGCAGATCATCATCGAGAACGTCGCGGGAGCCGGCGGCACCACAGGCATCACGCGCGCCGTCTCCGCCGCGCCGGATGGCTACACCATCGCCATGGGGCATCTGGGCACGCTGTCGGCAGCACCCGCCCTCTTCCCGGATCTGCGTTACAAGCCGCTCGATGGAATCCAGCATATCGGTGTTGCCGGCGGCACGCCGATCCTGATCGTCGCCAAGAAGGACTTTCCGGCGAAGGACCTCAGGGAGTTCGTCGCCTACCTGAAGGCCAACCCGACCAAGGTGAACGAGGCGCACGCCGGCGTCGGAGCAGTGTCCTGGACCACATGCACGCTTCTGAAGGCCCAGCTTGGCCTCGCTGACATGAACTCGATCCCCTACCGCGGCACCGGCCCGGCGCTGAACGACCTCGTCGGCGGCCAGGTGGATTTCATGTGCGACCAGATCCCGTCCGTGATCGGACAGGTGAAGGCCGGCACCATCAAGGGCTACGCCATCGCCTCCGCCGCCCGCTCTCCCGCCCTGCCGGACGTACCCACCACGGCGGAAGCCGGCCTGCCCGACTTCCAGATCGAAGCCTGGAATGGCCTCGTTGGCCCGATGGGCATGGCGCCTGCAGCGCTCGCCAGGATCGTCGACGCGCTGGACAAGGCACTGGATGACGCCGGCACGAAGAAGCGGCTGGAAGATCTGGGCGCTGTGGTGCCGAACAAGACAGACCGCGCCCCTGCGGGCTTCATGGCTCTCATCAAGCGCGACTACGATAAGCTGAACCCGAGCCTCGCTTCCGCGAAGAAGTAGGTTTGCGCACAGAGCGTTGATCGGTGCGCGCCGATCCCTCCCTTCAGGGGAGGGTGGATGCCGCAGACGAAGGCGAAGGCAGACGGGTGGGGCAGCGCCATTTCCGGAAAGGTCGCGACCCCCTCCGACCGCTTCGCGGCCACCACCCCCGGAGGGCAGGGCTATCGCATATGAACGCCGATGTTTCCGTCGACCTCACCCTGAGCTTGTCGAAGGGTCGAGGTCGATGGCACTGAGCGGCGAAGATCAATCGCTGCTCTTGCCACCAGCCGGAATCGCGGCATACTCCGCGCGAATTGACCGGCAAGGGGCGAGCGTATGGGCGGACTTTATCCAACATTCGTGGGGTTGCCGAACTTCTTCCTCTACGCGGCCAT
>JBOFUS010000736.1:0-1651 GCA_051652685.1 Beijerinckiaceae bacterium | reverse complement strand
GGCTCGGGACCATCGGGAAAGACATGTCCAAGGTGCGCTTCGCACCGTCCACACCGGACTTCTGTTCGCTTCATGAACCATCCGCTGTCGTCGTGCATCGAGACGGCGGTTGCGTCCACAGGTGCGAAGTAGCTCGGCCATCCCGTGCCTGAGTCGAACTTCGTATCCCCGTGGAAGAGCGGCGCGTCACAGCAGACGCAGGTATAGAGTCCAGGTGATTTTTCGTCCCAGTGCGGACCGGTGAAAGCGCGCTCGGTGCCATGCTGTCGCGTGACCTTGAACTGCTCCGGCGTCAGCTGCGATTTCCACTCGGCATCGGTCTTCACGACTTTGGCGTCGCTCATCGCGTAATCCCCTGGTTGAGATTTGGGAAATAGGCATCCTGATTCGCGAAATCAACCCGACTTGGTGTGTTCGCAAAAGCGGATACGGGCGGTGTATTCGCTTTCACAGCTGCGCATTCACGCATGATTACCGATGATTCATCGCGTGCTGCCGGCTTATTCAAGCAATTTGCATCGCGAGACTTGCAATCGGATGAGAAGTGATTAGTACTCACCTTGTCAAAGAGGTGTGCCGCCACACCGACAAGAACAATCAAGATGAAGCAGGGGCGGGGTGCGAAGGTCTGCAAGGACCGCACGAAAAGGAAAAAAAATGTCGATGACAGAAGACCAAGGACGCCTGATCGAACTGGCAGCGGATATTGTTTCCGCCTATGTCAGCAACAATACGATCCAGGCGAGCGATGTTCCGGCACTGGTCGGAAACGTTTATGCCGCACTGACGAATGTTGGTGGCGCAGTGATGGCTGCTCCGAGTGAGCCGCTCAAGCCGGCCATCAATCCCAAGAAGTCGATTACGGCTGACTACATCATCTGTCTGGAAGACGGGAAGAAGTTCAAGTCCCTCAAGCGTCACCTGCGCACGATGTACAACCTCTCTCCCGAGCAGTACCGCGAAAAGTGGGGCCTCCCGTCCGACTATCCGATGGTGGCACCGAGCTATGCTGAAGCGCGCTCGCGGCTTGCCAAGGAAATGGGGCTTGGCCAGGCGCGCAAGCGTACGGCGCGTCGCTGATCTCACCGGAAGCCACATCAGAACTGAACAAGGCGGCCCGAAAGGGTCGCCTTTTTTGTTTCAGCTCGCCCGAAATCCAGCTCGCTCACCGGCGCGTGCCGTTCGCAGAAGCCTTAGGTGGCGGGCGGGATTGTAGCCACAGCGGCCGGCGAGTGCTCGCTCCCGTCGAAGCGCTCTTGTCACTGCGCTCTCGCCCGTGGGTATCGGTTCGACGGTTGCCGGCTTCTCGCGCCAGGCGCGGATGGCACCACGCGGTGGCATGATGGCAGAAGACGAAGTAGTCGCATACGTTCCTGACACCGCTTGCATCCCTTGACTCTCATTTGATTAAAAAGATAATAATCCTATTAAGGGAATAAAGACGGGTCATGTCAAGAGGAGCTGCACATGCGGGGTATGGATCGATCCGGCCAAGGCGGAGCGGCGTCTCGAGGCGCGGAAACACGCGGCGAGGCAAGCCCGGTTTGCTGGCTGTATCGACGCAAGGATGCATCAGGCCGCCCGCTGATCGGGGCGGCCGCCTTCGCGGCGGGGGAACGACTGTCGGCTGACATCCTCAGGGGGGGTATGA
>JBOFUS010000735.1:0-3655 GCA_051652685.1 Beijerinckiaceae bacterium | reverse complement strand
TAGAGCATCATGTCCTTGCCGCCGGTGATGGAGATGAGCAGGCCCTTCGCGCCCTTCATCGACACCTCGTCCAGCAGCGGGTTGGCGATTGCGGCTTCCGCCGCCATCAGCGCACGCTTGTCGCCGGTGGCTTCGCCTGTGCCCATCATCGCCTTGCCCATCTCGCGCATCACGGCGCGCACATCGGCAAAGTCGAGGTTGATGAGGCCGGGCTTGACCATCAGATCGGTGATGGAGGCAACGCCGGAGTAGAGCACCTGATCAGCCATGGCGAAGGCCTCGGCGAAGGTGGTCTTCTCGTTGGCGACGCGGAAGAGGTTCTGGTTGGGGATGACGATGAGCGTATCCACCTGCTTCTGCAGCTCGACGATGCCACCGTCGCAGACGCGCATGCGGCGCAGACCCTCGAACTGGAAGGGCTTGGTCACCACGCCAACCGTGAGAATGCCCATCTCGCGGGCCACGCGGGCCACGACCGGGGCTGCGCCCGTGCCAGTGCCGCCGCCCATGCCGGCGGTGATGAAGACCATGTGCGCGCCCATCAGCTGATCGCGGATTTCATCCATGACCTCTTCTGCTGCCGCGCGGCCGACTTCCGGCTGCGCGCCGGCGCCGAGGCCTTCGGTCACCTGGAGGCCCATCTGGATGACGCGGCTCGCCTTGGCGTGGCCAAGCGCCTGGGCGTCGGTGTTCGCAATCACGAACTCGACGCCTTCGAGGCCGCATTCGATCATGTTGTTGACCGCGTTGCCGCCAGCGCCACCGACGCCGAAGACGGTGATGCGGGGCTTGAGTTCCCGAATGTCCGGGGCCTGCAGATTGATGGTCATGATGAGCCTCTCTTCGGAAGAACGTTAGAAATTGTCGCGGAACCAGCGTCCCACGCGGGAGATGTAGCCGTCCGTACCCGTGGCGAGTTCGGCCGGGCCTGCGCCCGCTCCGAAATGTTCGAGACCCGCAACCTGCGGGTAGATCAGCATGCCGACCGTCGCCGCAAAGCTCGGGCTCTTGGCGGATTCGGGCATGCCCTTGATCGCGATCGGTCGTCCGAGCCGCACGTGGCGGGCGAGCACGCCCTGCGCCAGCGTCTGGAGGCCGGAGAGCTGTGACGCGCCGCCGGTGAGAACGACGCTCCGGTTGAGCACTTCGCCAAAGCCGGATGCCCGGCAGCGGTCACGTACCAGCTCAAGGATTTCCTCGACCCGGGGGCGGATGATGCGTGTCAGGTGCGCGCGCGGCACGAAGATCGAGTTCTGCCGCTCATCGTCGCCGACCTGCGGCACAGTGATCATCTCGCGCTCGCGGGCAGGATCGTCGTGGCAGCCACCTGCGATGCCCTTCAGGCGCTCGGCATCATCCAGACGCATGGTCAGCCCACGGGCGAGATCGGTCGTCACGTGATGGCCACCAACGGCGATGGCATCGACGGCCTGGAGATGGCCACCGAGAAACACGCTGAAGCTGGTGGACCCGCCGCCCATGTCGACAACGACGGCACCCATCTCGGCCTCGTCGGCATCCAGAACCGCCAGTCCGGAAACGTAGGGAGCCGCAACCAGCGCCTCGACCTCGACATGGCAGCGCTCGACAGCAAGCATCAGGTTACGGGCGGGCGTGGCGTCTGCCGTCGCCACATGCATGTCGACCGAAAGCCGGTCGGCGATCATGCCTCGCGGGTCGCGGACCGGCGCACGGCCATCAAGACGATGCGCCGTCGGCAGCGCATGCAGCGCAACACGCCCCTGACCGATGGAGTGCATCGTTGCAGCAGCCATGGCGCGTTCGACGTTCCGGTCGGTGATGGCGCGGCCGCCGATGCCGACTTCTGCCGTGAAATGCTGGGACGCGAGACGCCCACCCGTCAGCGACACCACGACGCTTTCAATGGTCAGTCCCGCCATGCGCTCTGCCGCATCGATGGCGCTCCGGATGGTGCGCTCCGCCGCCTCCATATCCACGATCACGCCACCCTTGAGGCCGCGTGAGCGCTGATGGCCAATGCCGAGCACGCGGCAGCGGTGCGTGCGGCCCTCGCCTGCATCCGCAGCGTCGGCGGGCTCAAGTCTGGCGATGACGCAGGCGACCTTGGTAAAGCCGATGTCGAGGACGGCCATCACCGCGCTCTTGCGCGCCGACAATGGCCGCATCTTTGGGGTCAGGCCGTGGTGAAAGCCGCTCATGCCCGCCCCTTCACCTTCGGAATGCGCTTTTCGAGGTCCTCGCGACGCGCGGACGCAGCCTCTTCGCTCAGGCGGAATGCGACGCGGCCGGCAATCCGGAGGTCCACGGCGATGATGTCCTTGTCGAGCACCTTGGCGTCACGCTCCAGCGCCACAAGCCGGCGAAGCGCCTCGGCCGGCTTTTCCTCCGGCAGCTTAACGTCAATGCCGTTGGTGAGTTTCAGCGTCCAGCGGCGTTCGGACACGAGGATTCCGGCACGGATGCGGTCCCGGAGTTCCGGCGCCTGATCAAGAATGGCGGCGTATTCCCGCACTCTCAGCCGGGCACCCGGGCCCACCACATGGGGCAGCTTGAGATAGCGGCGCTCTGTCATCTGATCGATGATCGTGCCGTCAGCGGAAACGACCTGAACCTTGCCGTCCTGCTGCCAGAGCGCGAAGGGCTCCCGCTCCACGACACGGATGTCGATGCGGTCAGGATAGAGCTTGCGAACCGAAGCTTCGGCCACAAGCGGCAGCCGTTTTACGGCAGCGCGGGCCTCGTTCACATCAACGAAGAGCAGCGAGTCTGCGGAAGACAGGCCGGAAGCGGCAAGAATTTCGTCCTTGGTCAATTCCTTGACACCGCTGACATCCACGCTGCGGATGGGAAAGCCGGCGACCCGGGCGGCGATATCGCGCAGCTTGCCGTGTGTCGCCTTCATGCCATCGTGATGGCCGCCATTGATCCAGCCGAGAAGGCCGAAGCCAGCGACAAACAGGACTGCCGCGAGACTGCCAACACCGCGGCGCACGCGGATCACGCGGCCCGCCACGCGGAAACCGGAACGGCCGAATGCGAGGGGTGCGCGTCCTGCGACGAAGCTCCCTGGCTCTTCGCCGGTTGCGGTCGACAGGTCGCGGTGGTCCCGCTCCCTCATCGATCCAGCGATGCGTCCTGCACCATCCATCTCACCAACTCGCCAAAGGAAAGCCCGGAATGGGCCGCCAGTTCCGGCACGAGCGATGTCTCGGTCATGCCGGGCTGGGTGTTCACTTCCATCCAGATGAGAGTGTCGGTCTCATCGTCGTACCGGAAGTCGGAACGGCTCACGCCACGGCAGCCGAGCGCATCATGCGCCAGCACAGACTGTTGTTGAATCTTTTGGTAAATATTCGGTTTAATTTCCGCCGGAAGGACGTGCGTGGAGCCGCCCGGCGCGTATTTCGAATCATAGTCGTAGAAAGCACCCGCATTCGAGATGATCTCGATGATGCCGAGCGCGCGGGAACCGTCTTTCTCGCCCATGACGGCACATGTCAGCTCGCGACCCTTGACGAAAGCCTCGACCAGCATCTCGTCGCCCAGCGGCCAGGACGGGTCCGTCAGTTCCTGCGGCGGATGCGAGCGGCCTTCCTTGACGATGAAGACGCCGAAGGAGGAGCCGTTGGCCACCGGCTTCACGACATAGGGCGGCGGCAGGAGATGGCCCTTC